>JAASSQ010000026.1 GCA_021767845.1 Roseovarius sp.
CATCGGCGACGACATGCACATGCACCTTGTCATCCTGCAGGATCGCCACCAGCTCCTCGCGGCCCAGCACCAGCCGCCCGAACCACAGCCACGGCGCACCCACCTTGCGAAAAAGATCCAGGTACCAGTCGGGGTCCGGCCGCTCCACGCGCCGCAGGGTCAAGGCAAGCTCCGCTTCGGGCCTCTGCGGCGCCTCCTCCAGCATTTCCAGATGCGTCACGACCGAGGCGGTATGGCCCGCCGGCACGGCGTGCAGCCCGTCTTCAAGCATGTTTCGCCTCTTTCTTCTTTTTCTGCTCGGCAACGACCTTCTCGGCAAGGTCGCGCGCGATGGCGAAGGCGCCCTTGATCTTGTCGCTGTCCTTGCGCCAGTCGCGCCGCACCACGATCTTGTTGTCCTTCACCTTGGCCAGCCCGTTCTGATCCTTGATGAACTGCACCAGCCCTTCGGGCGAGGCGAACTTGTCGTTGTGGAACTGGATCGTCGCGCCCTTGGGGCCGCCGTCCAGCTTGGCGATGCCCGCTTTCTTGCACATCGCCTTGATGCGAACGATCAGCATCAGGGTGTTGACCTCCTTGGGCAGCTTGCCGAAGCGGTCGATCAACTCGGCGGCAAAGCCCTCCAGCTCCACCTTCGTCGTCAGCCCGCTGAGACGGCGGTAAAGACCCAGACGCACGTCCAGATCGGGCACGTAATCCTCGGGGATCAGCACCGGCACGCCCAGGTTGATCTGCGGCGCCCATTGCCCGTCATCCTCGGTCAGCCCCTCGGTCTCGCCCGACTTGATCTTGGCAATCGCCTCTTCCAGCATCGTCTGGTAAAGCTCATAGCCCACGTCGCGCATCTGGCCGGACTGTTCCTCGCCCAGAAGGTTCCCCGCCCCGCGAATGTCCAGATCCTGGCTCGCCAGCGTGAAGCCTGCGCCAAGCGTGTCGAGCGATCCCAAGACGCGCAGCCGCTTTTCCGCCGCCGCGGTCAGGCGGGCGCGCGGCTTCGTCGTCAAATAGGCATAGGCCCGCGTCTTGGCCCGGCCCACCCGGCCCCGGATCTGGTAAAGCTGGCTCAGCCCGAACATATCCGCACGATGCACGATCATCGTGTTCGCGGTCGGGATGTCGAGGCCCGATTCCACGATCGTCGTGGCCAGCAGCACATCGTATTTGCCGTCGTAAAAGGCGTTCATCCGGTCATCGAGGTCACGCGCCGCCATCTGGCCATGCGCCACCACGTAGCTGACCTCGGGCACCTGCTCGGCCAGGAACTCCTCGATCTCGCGCAGATCCTCGATGCGCGGCACGACAAAGAAACTCTGCCCGCCGCGGTAATGCTCGCGCAGCAGCGCCTCGCGGATGGTCACGGTGTCGAACTCGCTCACGTAGGTGCGGATCGACAGGCGGTCCACGGGCGGCGTGCCGATGATCGACAGGTCGCGCACGCCCGATAGCGACAATTGCAGCGTGCGCGGAATGGGCGTGGCAGTCAGCGTCAGCACGTGCACGTCCGAGCGCAATTGCTTGAGCCGCTCCTTGTGCGCCACGCCGAACCGCTGTTCCTCGTCGATGACCAGCAAGCCGAGGTTCTTGAACCTGACCGACTTGGCCAACAGGGCATGTGTGCCGACCACGATATCCACCGTGCCCTTGGCCAGCCCCTCGCGGGTCGCGTTGGCCTCCTTTTGCGAAACGAAACGCGAAAGCGGCCGCACCGTCACCGGGAAGCCGCGGAATCGTTCGGCAAAACTCTGGTAGTGCTGCCGTGCAAGCAGCGTGGTGGGCGCGATCACCGCCACCTGCACCCCCGACATCGCCGCCACGAAGGCCGCGCGCATCGCCACTTCGGTCTTGCCGAAGCCCACATCGCCACAGATCAGCCGGTCCATCGGCCGCCCGGCATCGAGATCGCCCAGAACGTCCTCGATCGCGCGCAGCTGATCGTCGGTCTCGGTATAGGGGAAGCGGGCCGAGAACTCCTCCCAGGCGTGGTGCTCGGGTTCCAACACAGGCGCGCGGCGCAACTCGCGTTCGGCGGCGATGCGGATCAGCCGGTCCGCCATCTCGCGGATGCGTTCTTTCAGCTTGGCCTTCTTGGCCTGCCACGCGCCACCGCCCAGCTTGTCCAGCAGGCCCTCTTCATGGCCGTATTTGCTCAGCAGTTCGATATTCTCGACCGGCAGATACAGTTTTGAGCCTTCGGCATATTCCAGCAGCAGACATTCGTGCGCAGCACCGGCCGCCGTCACGACCTCCAGCCCGTGATACCGGCCCACGCCGTGATCCACGTGCACCACCAGGTCGCCGGGGCTCAGGCTCTGCGCTTCGGTCAGGAAATTGTCGGCCCGCCGGCGGCGCTTGGGCGCCCGGATCAGACGGTCGCCCAGCACGTCCTGCTCGGAAATCACCGTCAGGCCGGGGGCCTCGAACCCGTGCTCCAGGGACCAGACGCCAAGGTGCAGCCCGTGCTTGCCGATCCGCGTGGCATCGCTGACCGGCACCGCGCCGATCAGCCCCTCGTCCTCCAACAGCCCCTCGAGCCGTTCGCGTGCGCCCTCGGAATAGCTGGCGACCAGAACCGGGCCGGTCTCCAGCTTGGCGCTGACATGCTCTTTCAACGCCCCGAACAGGCTGATCGCCTCGTTCTGCCGCTCGGGCGCGAAATCGCGCCCGATCCGCCCGCCCGCGTCGATCACGCCGGGGCCGGTGGCCTGGGGCAGCGGGTTGAACTGCATGACCCGGCGCCCGGCGACGGCCTCCTGCCAGCCCGCGTCGTCGAGATAAAGCAACCCCGGCGGCACCGGCTTGTAGATCGTATCCTCGCGGCTCTTCTGCTTCAGCGCATGGACGCGCGCCTCGTATTGATCGGCGATGCTGTCCCACCGGGCGATCCGCGCAGCCGTCACCTGGTCGTCCAGCGTGATCGTCGCCTCCGGCAGGTAATCGAACAGCGTCTCCAGCTTTTCGTGGAAAAACGGCAGCCAATGTTCGATCCCGGCATGCTTGCGCCCGGCACTCACCGCCTCGTAAAGCGGATCGTCGGTGCCCGCGGCGCCGAACTCGATCCGGTAATTCTGCCGGAACCGGGTGATCGCGGCCTCGTCCAGTATGACTTCGCTGACCGGGGCCAGCTCGATCTGGTCCAGCTTCTCGGTCGTGCGCTGGCTGGCCGGGTCGAACCGGCGGATGCCGTCCAGCACGTCCCCGAACAGGTCCAGCCGCACCGGCCCGCCCTCGCCCGGCGGAAAGATGTCGATGATCCCCCCGCGCACCGCGTAATCGCCGGGCTCCATAACCGTGGGCGCCTGGGAAAAGCCCATCCGCACCAGGAACGCCTTGAGCGCCTCTTCATCGATCCGTTCATCCACCCGCGCGGTAAAGGCCGCCTCGCGCAGCACGTCGCGGGCGGGTACGCGCTGCGTGGCGGCGTTCAGCGTGGTCAGCAGCACGAATTGCCCCGGCATCCCGTGGACCAGCCCGGCCAGCGTGGCCATGCGCGCCGCCGAAATGTCGGCATTCGGGGAAATCCGGTCGTAGGGCAGGCAATCCCAGCCGGGAAAGCGCACAACCGGCATGTCCGGCGCAAAGAACCGCAGCGCATCGGCCATCGCCGCCAGCCGCTTGTCGTCACGCGCCACATGCGCCACCGGGGCGCCCCGCCGGGCCACCTGGTCCAGGATCAGGCGCGCATCGAACCCCTCGGGCGCGCCGCCCACCGTTATGTGTTCAGAACTGCTCATGCGTCGCCCGATACCCGCCCCTCGTTCGGGGTGCAAGCGCGGCCGGTCAGCCGCCCAGAACCCCCACCGTCATGTTCTGAAGCATCCCCCACATCGCCGTCACGAAGATCGAGATCATGCCGACGACCTGCGTGGCCAGGCGGTGCCGGTACATCTGCCGATACAGCGGCTCCCCCTCCAGAGCCCGCGCCTTGATCTTGCGCGCGGTGGCGAAGGACATAAGGCCCACGACGCTCATGGGAAGGCCCAGAAGGAAAAGCGCCTGTGCGAATTCATGACCGTAGAGAAAGCCGGTCATGAAGGTCACCGTCAGGATGAAACAGACAAACCCGGCAATCAGAAGCCCGGATTCGCGCACGATGAACACGATCCGGTTGGTGTTGATGCGCACCAGGTCATGGAAGTCGATCACGCTTTGCGCGTCGCCGGTATGCTCGGCCTTGCGCGCGCGACTCACCAGGTCCCACGGCACGCCCAGCACCCAGTGCGACGTCGAGGACCACAAGACGGCAAGCGCGATCCAGAACCACAGGTTGCTGAAACTGCGCATGTCGATGAGTTCGAAAACCGTGTCGTACCAGTTCACCGTGGCCGCCCGTTCTTGCCGTTCGCCTGTCATAGCGCCGCCGCGCGGCAATTCCTACCCTTGAGATGCGCGAATTTCCATGCCACTCCAAGACCAACCCAGTCACGCAGGGATCCGCCATGAAACCGACCCAAGCCGCCTTTCCCGCAACCCGCCTGCGGCGCCCGCGCGCCACGCCGGCCATCCGCGCGCTGGTGGCCGAATCCACGCTCAGCCCCGCCGACCTGATCTGGCCCCTGTTCGTGCGCGAGGGCGAGGGCATGGAGGAACCCGTGCCCTCGATGCCCGGCGTCGTGCGGCGCAGCGTGGACAAGGTGGTCGAGGCCGCGCGCGAGGCCCGCGCCCTGGGCATCCCGGCGATCTGCCTCTTTCCCTATACCGATGCGGCCAATCGCACCGCAGACTGCGCAGAGGCGTGGAACCCCGACAACCTGTCGAACCGCGCGACCCGCGCGATCAAGGACGCCGTGCCCGACATCGCGATCATGACCGACGTGGCGCTGGACCCCTATTCCGATACCGGCCATGACGGCTTCGTCGTGGATGGCGAGATCGTCAACGACGAAACCGTCGAGGCCCTCGTGCGCCAGGCGCTCAGCCAGGCCGAGGCCGGTGTCGATATCATCGGTCCGTCCGACATGATGGATGGCCGCATCGGCGCCATCCGCAGCGCGCTTGAGGAAGCGGGCCACCGCAACGTGATGCTGCTCAGCTATGCCGCGAAATACGCCAGCGCCTTCTACGGGCCGTTCCGCGACGCCGTGGGCGCGTCGGGCGCGCTGCAGGGGGACAAGAAAACCTACCAGATGAACCCGGCCAATTCGGACGAGGCGCTGCGCTGCGTCGCCCGCGACCTCAGCGAAGGGGCCGACATGGTCATGGTCAAGCCCGGGATGCCCTATCTCGACATCTGCCGCCGCGTGAAGGACGAGTTCGCCGCCCCCACCTTCGCCTACCAGGTGTCGGGCGAATACGCGATGATCCAGGCCGCGGCGCAACAGGGCTGGATCGACGGCGACCGCGCGATGATGGAAAGCCTCATGGCCTTCAAGCGCGCAGGCTGCGACGGGGTGCTCAGCTATTTCGCCCCGAAGGTCGCGCGTGCGCTGCAAGACGCGCAGTAAGCCGCGCACGCGCTGTCTTGGTGCGTGACAGGGCGTCGCACTGTGCCTATACTGGCGCCAACCGGCAGGCAAAGGCCGGACAATGTCAGGCAACGAACAGGCCCCATACCATGAGCAACATCACGCGACGCGCATTCACGCTTGGCGCCTTCGCCGCAACGCCCCTCGTGGCGGCCTGCGGCAACGGCGTCGGATCGAACAACGCCCAGAAGATCGACGCCCGCGTCGACAGCACCTTGGGCTATCTCTACAGCACCTACCCCAACACGCGCGACCTGGCCGCGAAATCCACCGGCATCCTGGTCATGCCGCTCGTCACCGAGGCCGGCTTCATGTTCGGCGGCGGCTATGGCCGCGGGGCGCTGCGCATCGACAACGCCACGGTGGATTACTACTCGGCCACCAAGGGCAGTTTCGGGTTGCAGATCGGCGCGCAGCAATTCGCCCATGTGCTGTTCTTCATGACCGACGCGGCGCTGGAGCGGTTCCGCCGCGGGTCCGGCTGGGTGGCCGGGGCCGATATCGAATACGTGTTCAACGACCAGGGCGAGAACGTGCGGGCCGATACAACGACGACGACCTCGCCGGTGGTGGCCGTGATCTTCGGCCAGGCGGGCGCGATGGCCGGGGCGTCGATCGAGGGCATGAAATACAACCGCATCATTCCCTGAGATCCCTGCCGGTAGCGAGGGGGCGCCGCCCCCTCTTGGCCTGCGGCCAATTCACCCCCGGGGTATTTGGTCCAAGAAGAAGGCCCGTGCCGCTCAATGCAGGGTGAATTCGCCCACCACGCTGCGCCATTCTCCGGGCGCAATGAGTTTGCGATGCGTGAACCGGACCGAGTGCAGCGGGCCCTCGATCTCGTCCTGCCAGAACTCCACGAACTTGAAGAGACGGGGGTGATCGGGGGCGGTGTCGTAATCCTGCCAGACGAAGGTGTTCAGCACATGGGCGTAATCGGGCATGTGGTAGAAGAATTCCGCCGTCGTCAGCCCGTAGCCCTTCAGCATCATTTCGGTCTCGCTCATCTCCATCGGTCTGCTCCTGTTGGTGCGTTTCTTGTTGGTTGTTCTGAAATGATGCCTGAAAGAAATTACTTTTCAATAAAAACAGTATGTTAGCAATCCTCTTGGGTGGCTGCCAATGGGTGTGCCCGTCAGGCATTGCACCCAATATCAGCCCTCTGATATAGTTTCTCCAACAAGATATTGAGCATGCAGAACAGGACGGGACACCACGTGAACGACACGCCACAACCCCCTGAAGATTCAGACGAAACGCCGCCGGCGCGCCCCGCGCACGAGGGGCCGAGCATCTCCATTTCCGAGGAGATGAAGGCCAGCTACCTCGACTATGCCATGTCGGTGATCGTCAGCCGCGCGATCCCCGATCTGCGCGACGGGCTCAAGCCGGTGCATCGCCGCATCCTTTACGCGATGCACGAGACCGGCAACACGCATGACAAGCCCTATCGCAAATCCGCCCGCCCGGTGGGCGACGTGATGGGTAAGTATCACCCGCACGGCGACAGCGCGATCTACGACGCGCTGGTGCGCATGGCGCAGGATTTCTCGATGTCGCTGCCGCTTCTGGACGGCCAGGGCAATTTCGGCTCGATGGACGGGGACAACCCCGCCGCCATGCGCTACACCGAGGTGCGCATGGACAAGCCCGCGCAGGCGCTGCTGGCCGATATCGAGAAGGACACGGTCGATTTCCAGGACAATTACGACGGCAAGGATCTCGAACCCACCGTCCTGCCCGCGCGCTTTCCCAACATGCTGGTCAACGGTGCGGGCGGCATCGCGGTCGGCATGGCCACCAACATCCCGCCCCACAACCTGGGCGAGATCTGCGACGCCACCCTGGCGCTGATCGACAATCCCGACCTCAGCTCGGAAGAGCTGATCGGCTATGTCCCCGGCCCCGATTTCCCCACCGGCGGCATCATGCTGGGCCGGTCGGGCGCACGCAAAGCCTATCTCGAAGGGCGCGGCAGCGTCATCATCCGCGCCAAGACGCGGGTCGAGGAGATCCGCCGCGACCGCTATGCTATCGTCATCGATGAGATCCCCTACCAGGTGAACAAGGCCGCGATGATCGAGAAGATCGCGGAAACCGTGCGCGAGAAGAGGATCGAGGGCATTGCCCACGTCCAAGACGAATCCGACCGCCACGGCGTCCGCGTGGTGGTGGAACTCAAGCGCGACGCCACCGCCGAGGTGGTGCTGAACCAGCTGTTCCGCTTCACCCCGATGCAGACCTCGTTCGGTTGCAACATGCTGGCGCTCAATGGCGGGCGGCCCGAGCAACTGACGCTGCACGGCTTCCTCAGCGCCTTCATCGCCTTCCGCGAGGATGTCGTCGCGCGCCGCACCGCGTTCGAGCTGCGCAAGGCGCGCGACCGCAGCCATGTCCTTTGCGGCCTCGCCGTGGCCGTGTCCAACGTGGACGAGGTGGTCGCGACGATCCGCGCCTCCGCCGACGCCGCCGAGGCGCGCGAGAAACTGATGACCCGCCGCTGGCCGGCGGGCGACATCCTGGAATACATCGCGCTGATCGACGACCCCACGCACAAGGCCAACGAGGACGGCACCTACAACCTGTCCGAAACCCAGGCCCGCGCCATCCTCGACCTGCGGCTCCAGCGCCTCACGCAGCTGGGTGTCAAGGAAGTCACCGACGAGCTGCAGGACCTGGCCGGCAAGATCAAGGAATACCTTGCCATTCTCGCCAGCCGCGAACGGATCATGGGCATCATCTCGGACGAGCTGCGCGAGGTGAAGGAGCAATTCGCCGTGCCCCGCCGCACCGAGATCGTGGACTGGTCGGGCGACATGGACGACGAAGACCTCATCGAACGCGAGGACATGGTCGTCACCGTCACCCAGGGCGGCTACATCAAGCGCACCGCCCTGGCCGATTTCCGCGCCCAGAAACGCGGCGGCAAGGGCCTGTCGGGGATGCAGACCAAGGAAGAGGACGTGGTCACCACCCTCTTCGTGGCCAATACCCATACGCAGCTTCTGTTCTTCACCACCGACGGGATGGTCTACAAGCTCAAGACATGGCGCCTGCCGCTTGGCGGGCGCACGTCCAAGGGCAAGGCGATCGTCAACATCCTGCCCATCCCGCAGGGGGTCTCGATCGCCGCGATCATGCCGGTGGACCGCCCCGAGGAGGAATGGGACGACCTGCAGATCATGTTCGCCACCACCGCGGGCGACGTGCGCCGCAACGCGCTGTCGGATTTCACCAATGTGAAACGCAACGGCAAGATCGCGATGGACCTGCCCGAGGGCGTCGAACTGGTCAACGCGCGGATCTGCGACGAAGACGACGACATCATGCTGGTCACCGATTCCGGCCGCGCGATCCGCTTCCCCTCGACCGAGGTGCGGGTCTTCAAGGGGCGCAAGTCCACCGGCGTCCGGGGCATCCGGCTGCAGGGCCGGGACCGCGTCGTGTCGATGTCCGTGATCCGCCACTTCGAGGCCACCTCCGACGAGCGCGCCGCCTACCTCAAGATGCGCCGTGCGTTGGCCGGGGCCCCCGATGACGGCGACGAGGGCGAGGCGCCCGCCGGCGATCTGCCGCTGGCCCGGTTCGAAGAGATGAAGGCCGCCGAGAACCTGATCCTGACCATCACCGCCAAGGGCACCGGCAAGCTCAGCTCCAGCCACGACTACCCGGTGCGCGGGCGCGGCGGCATGGGCGTGCAGGCCACCGACAAGGCCATGCGCGGCGGCGCTTTGGTGGCGTCCTTCCCGGTCGAGATCGACGACCAGATCATGCTGGCCACCTCGCGCGGGCAATCCATCCGGGTGCCGGTCGAGGGTATCTCTTTCCGCTCGCGCAGCGCCGGGGGCGTCAAGGTGTTCGACACCCGGAAAGGCGAAGAGGTCGTCAGCGTCGCCTGGATCGCCGAGAACGGCGAGGACGAGGAGACCGGCGAAGGCGCAGGCACGCCCGATACCGCCGGCACGGAATAGGGGGTCTTGCTCCCCCGTCGTGGACAACCACGCTCCGGCAGTGACCTGCCGGGGCTTTTTCACGGGTGACCGAAGGCAGTCCTTCCGCGCTCCTGCAGCTTCCGGTCGCGTGGCGCCAAGGGCCGCAGGCCCGCCGCGCGATCACCGGCGCGCGCGTCGTCAATCACAGGGCTTGGCACTTGAAGTCTTCCTTGCTGCAACATGCTTGCAGCAAACACGGAACAAACACCTCTGCAGTGCCCCCACCCCGAACTCCGCAGCCTCCGGCACGATACCGGCGCCTCGCACACGATACCGGCGGGTCGGCTTCCCTGCAGCGAGGGACGACCCGCCAGCCCTCACAGATCGTTGGCCGAGTTCGAAACCCCCACGACCGTCCCCAGCAGGCCAAGGATGGTCCGGGCCTTGGCCACGGGCGATTCGGTTGCCAGCAGCGTGTCGCCGGGATTGATCTGGAATTGCCGCGCCGCGAACAGCCCGCCGGCCGTCGTCAGGTCGAAGGTGAACACCACCTGCCGCATGTCCGGCCCGGCCATCCCCGGTTTCAGGGCGCCCGCGTCGTAATCGCGCAGGACGAGGATGCCCTTGGGGTCGGCACGGCTGGCCTGCAGGCCGCCCATGGCCGATAGCGCCTGCATCGCGCTCATGTGCTCATCCTCGAAATACATGACCTGCTGCGATCCCGCCGCGCCCAGCACGTTGAAGCTGCGGTCGTCCTCGACCACCGAGATCTGGTCGCCGCCGCGCACCCGCACGTTGCGCGCGGGCGACTCTAGCAACTCGTCGGCCAGGATGTCATAGCCCTTTCCATTGCGCTGCAGGCGCACCAGCGGGTTTCGCAGCGCCTCGTTGATGCCGCCGGCCTGCGCGATGACGCTCAGGATGCGCGTGTCGCGGCTTTCCAGCGGGTATCGCCCCGGCGCGCCCACGCCGCTGACCACATCGACCGAGTTGTTGCGCCCCGGCTCGACCGACAGCTGCACCTGCGCCGACGGCGAGATCTCCTCGATCCGGGCCTGCAGTTTCTGGCGGGCCTCTTCCTTGCCCATGCCCCGAATCGCCACGCTGCCGACGTAAGGCACGAACACCTCGCCACTTGACGACACCGACATCGGCGGCAGGTCCGTGGCCTTGCTTTCGATCCCGTTCAGAAGCGAGTTCTCCTGCGATTCCCAGACCACCATGGTGATCCTGTCGCCGGTCTGGATCAGGTTGGAATCAGGCGCCCGGTCGCGCGCGAACCACCGGTATTCGCCCGACCACCCGGTGACCGGCCACTCGGCCAGTTGGGCGACCGTGTCGCGCGACACCTGCACGACCTGGAAATCCGGCTCGGCCCTGTTCTGCTGGCTCAGGACTTCCGATTGCAGCGCCGCCCCCCGCGGCAGGGAACACCCCGCCAGCAGGAGAATCGAGGCCAGCAGGGGCAGGGCTTTGCGTCGCAGGATGCTCAAGATCGCGCCTCCTTCGGGGGAAGTAACGGGTTGTTAATACAACCTCAGGACGATAGTTGAAACCGTAATACCGAAACGGTTTCCGGTCCCGCAAGGTCTTGGTGCTCTGGTGTCATCGCGTCGCAACATCCTCCTGACTGGCACGACGGGCCGCATGGGGCGCGTTCTCGTCGCGCCAAGGCGTCTGCACCCGCCGGAAGGGGCGCGTTTCGTCGCCCTCTCGCGCCGCGCCGGCGCCGATCTGGCCTGGCAACCCGGCGAGGCGCCGCCTCCCGATCTGCCACGGGCCGAGGCGGTGCTGGCGCTTTGGGGTGTCACCGCGGGGTCGCCCGATGACCTCGCCATGAACGCCGCTCTGGCCCGCCATGCCCGCGACCTGGCCCGCGCCAGCGGCGCGGCCCGTATCATTCACCTGTCCTCGGCGGCGGTCTACGGCCCCGGCACCGATTTGTCGGAGACTATGCCGCCCATGCCCCGGTCGGACTACGGGCGCGCAAAGCAGGACATGGAACAGGCGGTCGCCCGCATGGCGGCCGAGGACGGGTTGCATCATTGCTGCATCCGCCTCGGCAATCTCCTGGGCGCCTGCAGCCTCTCGCCCGCGCTGCGCAAGGGGCATGTCACGCTGGACTGCTTCGCCAACGGGCATGGCCCGCAACGCAGCTACATCGCCCCCGGCACCCTGGCCGGCGTGCTGACCGCGCTGCTGGAGCTGCCGTCTGCGCACCTGCCCCTTGTGCTCAACTTGGCCTCCGCCCCGCCTGTTTTCATGGAGGATCTGGCCCGCGCCGCCGGCGCCAGGATCACCTGGCGCCCGGCCCCCGGCACGGCCGTGCCCGCCGTCACGCTGGATACCACGCGGCTCACGCGGCTGCTGCCCGGCCTGCCGCTCACCGCCGATGCCGCCGCCCTCGTGGCCGACTGGCGCAAGTCCGAGGGCCCCGCATGACCCCGTCCAAACGCGTCTTCGATCTCGGCCTCGCGATGCTCCTCTCGGTCCTGCTGCTGCCGCTGATCGCCATTATCGCCGCGCTCATCCTGCTGCGCGACGGGCGGCCCGTGCTCTATCGCTCCGAGCGGATGAAGACCCCGACCCAGGGCTTCACGCTGTGGAAATTCCGCACCATGACCGTGGCCAGCAGCGACAGCGGCGTGTCGGGCGGCGACAAGGCCGCGCGCATCACGCCCTTGGGGCGCGCCCTGCGCCGCAGCCGGCTCGATGAACTCCCGCAACTTTTCAACATCCTGCGCGGCGACATGAGCTTCGTCGGCCCCCGCCCGCCCCTGCGCCGCTATGTCGAGAAACACCCCGACATCTACGCCCGCGTGCTCCGCCACCGGCCCGGCGTCACCGGGCTGGCCACCCTGCGCTTTCACCGGACCGAGGAGCGCCTGCTGCGCCAATGCCGCACGCCGCAGGACACCGACCGCGTCTATTCCGCCCGCTGCGTGCCGCGCAAGGCCCGGCTGGACCTGATCTGGGCGCGGCATCAAAGCCTCTGCTTCGACCTCAGGCTTCTGGCGGAAACCGCCGGCCGGCTGCTGCCGCGCCGCGATCAGGCGGGGTAAAGCGCGCCGAATTTCCCGTCCAGGTAGTCCAGCAGCGGCCCGGCCGTGGGCCCCGCCCCGCAGGCCCGCGCGATCACCTCGCGCGGCGCGTAAAGCCCGCCATGCCGCTGCACGTTCTCGCGCAGCCACGCCGTTGCCGCTCCCGGCTCGCCCTCGGCCAGATGCGCGTCCAGATCCGGCACCGCGCGGCGCAACGCGGCATGCAGGCAACCGGCATAGACATTGCCCAGGGCATAGGTCGGGAAATAGCCGAAGAGGCCCACCGACCAATGCACATCCTGCAAGACGCCATTGGCCGCCCGATCCACCGGATAGCCGAAATCATCCGCGAAGCGGTCGTTCCACGCGGCCTCCAGATCGGCCACCTGCAAATCCCCCGCGATCAACGCGCGTTCCAGGTCGAAGCGCAGCATGACATGCAGGTTGTATTGCACCTCGTCGGCCTCGGTGCGGATATAGCCGCGATGCAGCCGGTTCACCGTGGCATAGAACGCCTCTTCATCCGCCACCCCGATCTCGCCGAAGGTGTCGCGCATCCGGCCATAGAGGAAATGGCAGAACGCCCGGCTGCGCCCAAGCTGGTTCTCGTAGATGCGGCTCTGGCTTTCATGGACCCCCATCGACACGCCGTGGCCCGCCGGCGTCATGTGCAACGCGCGGTCGATGCCCTGCTCGTAGCAGGCATGGCCGACCTCGTGGATCGTGGAATAGAGGCAGTTGAACGGATCGTCGGGCGCGGTGCGGGTCGTGATGCGCACATCGTCCCCCGACCCCGACGAGAACGGATGCACCGCCTGATCCACCCGGCCCCGCGTGAAGTCATAACCGAACCGCTCGGCCATCTCGCGCGCCAGCCGCATCTGCTCGGCGGCGTCGAACCGCCCCTGAACCGCCGCCCGCTCTGGCCCATCGAGCGCGCGCAGCCGCAGCGCTACCAGCCGCGGGCGCATCTCGTCGAACATGGCCTGCAACTCGGCTGCCGTGGCGCCGGGCTCGAACCCGTCCAGCAAAGCGTCATAGACATCGCCGCCCCGCGCCAGCGCCGCGCCTTCCTCGCGCTTCAGCCGCACGACCTCGTCCAGGACCGGCGCGAACAGGGAAAAATCACTCATCTCCCGCGCCTCGGCCCAAACGCCCTGCGCCCGGCTGGTCAGCCGGGCCAGCGCGGTGGCCAGGTCGGCCGGCACCGCACAGGCCCGCGCATGATCGCGCCGGATCAGCCGCAACTGCGCCGCGCCCCTATCGTCCGGCGCCTCGGCCGCCGCCAGCCAGTCGCCCACGCGCGGATCGGTCCGGCGCGCATGCAGCACCGCTTCCATCGCGCCCATCTCCTCGGCGCGCTGCGCTGCGGCACCTCGCGGCATCACGGTTTCCTGGTCCCATGACAGCCGCCCGGCCACCTGCGCCAGCGCCTCGGTCTCGCGCTGATAGGCCAGCAACTCGTCGAATGCGCGCCCCGACATCGGCTCAGCCCCGGATGGATTGCGCCAGCGGGTATTGGCTCAGGAACCGCGCCCGCAGGATCAGCACCCACAGCACCACCGCCAGCACCTGATGCACGATGGCGATCTGCCACGGGGCGATATAGATCACCGTCACGATGCCGAGGATCACCTGCGCGATCATCGCGATGAACGCCGCCGTAAAGGCCGCCGTGGTGGCCCGGTTGGCGCTGCGCCGCCCCTTCAGCCAGACCATCACCGCGAAGGCCAGCAGCGCATAGCCCACCATCCGGTGCACGAACTGCACCAGACCCGGGTTTTCAAAGAAATTACGCCACCCCAGCTCGGGGATCCAGAAATCGGGCGGCAGGAACCCGCCCGCCATCAGCGGCCAGTCGGTATAGGTGCGGCCCGCGTCGATCCCGGCCACCAGCGCCCCGATCAGAATCTGCACGAAGGCGAAATGCAGCCAGCCGGTGGACAGCCCGAACAGCTTGGGCTCACGCGCCCGCCGCGCCTGCATCAGGTCGCGCTCCTCGCGCCCCAGCAGCATCGCGTACCACGCGATGAAGCCCAGGATGACAAAGGCCAGCCCCAGATGCGTGGCCAGCCGGTAACTGGCCACGTCCAGCATCTCGCCTTCCAGCCCGGAGCTGACCATCCACCAGCCGATCGCGCCTTGCGCGCCACCCAGCACCCCCAGAAAGAACAGCCGCCCGGTCCAGCCCGGCGGAATCCTGCGGGTCGCCAGAAAGCCGAAAAAGCCCACCGCCCAGACAAGCCCGATCACCCGGCCCAACTGCCGATGACCCCATTCCCACCAATAGATGACCTTGAACTCGGACATGCTCATGCCCTTGTTCTGCAGTTGGTATTCGGGGATCTGGCGGTATTTCTCGAACTCGCTCTCCCACTCCGCCGCGCTCATCGGCGGCAACGCGCCGGTCACCGGGCGCCATTCGGTGATGCTCAACCCGCTGTCGGTCAGCCGGGTCAGCCCGCCCACGGCGATCATCACCACCACCAGCGCGAACAGCACCATCAGCCAGGCGCGCACGGCCCCGCGCGCGCCGCGCCGACCCGCGTCGATCATCCCGCCCTTCGGCGCCTCGGTCCGGGCCTCGCCCTCGCTCACATCCTCGAAAATGCTGCGCTTGCCGCTCATCGCCTGTTTCCCCTGCACTGATCGCGCTCGACAGTAGTGCGCCCCCCTGCCCCCTTCAAGCGCGCTCAGCCGCCCCGCTGCTTCCAGCGGACCATCTGCCGCAGCACCCCGTGCAGGGTCTGCACATCGGCGCGTGTCAGCGGCATCCGGCTCCACATGTTGCGCAGGTTCAGCCGCATCCCCTCGGCCTTGTGCGCGGGAAAGAAGAACCCCGCCTCCTCCAGCCGCTCCTCGTAGTGATCGGCCAGCTTCTCGATCTCGATCTGCTCGGCCCAGTCGGCGCGCGCCATGTCCACCCGCTCGGGCACGATGTTTCCCTGCGCGCGGCGCCACTCATAGCCGGTCAGCAGCACGCATTGCGCCAGGTTGAGGCTGGGAAAGTCGGGGTTCACCGGCACGTTGATGATGGCGTTGGCCTTGGCGACATCTTCGTTTTCCAGCCCCGCGCGCTCGGGCCCGAAGAGAACGGCCACCTTCTCGCCCCGCGCGATGCGCTCGGCGGCCACCTGCATGGCGCGCTCGGGGCTCAGCACCGGCTTGGTCAGGCCGCGTGCCCGCGCGGTCGTGGCCATGACGTAATGGCAATCGCCCACCGCCTCGGCCACGTCCCCGACCAGACGCGCCTCGTCCAGCAGCCGCCCCGCGCCGCTCGCCATCGCCACGGCCCTGGGGTTGGGCCAGCCGTCGCGCGGCGCCACCACACGCATCCGGTCCAGCCCGAAATTCCACATCGCGCGCGCCGCCGCGCCGATATTCTCGCCCATCTGCGGACGCACGAGGACAAAGACGGGCTGGGGGATGTCAGTCGGCATGGCTCACTCCTTGATCGCGCCGCCCTCATACGGCGCGCGCGCGGTGCTGAAAAGCCCCACGCGCTTCATCGTTCCCCAAATACTCCCGCCGGAGGCCCCCGCCTGCCGCACGCGGCCGGTGCGCAAGACCCGTGCGGCCCCTGGCCCCACCGCGCGCCCCGTTAACCCCTGCCCGATCGGGGCGGAATACCGACGCGATACCGACGCGATACCGACGTGATACCGACGCAGCAAAAACCGCCTTCGGCCCTTGTTAACAGAGCGGATCGGATGATTCGGCTGGAAAGGTTAACGGCTCAGCGTTGCGCGCCGCCGTCCGCATCCTCTTCGGCGGCCTTAGCGGCCTCGCTGCCCGGCACCGGATCGTAGCCGCACCCGCCCCACGGGTTGCACCGCGCGATCCGCTTCAGCGCCAGCCACCCGCCCCTGATCCCGCCATGCGTGCGCAAGGCGTCCAGCGCGTATTGGCTGCACGTCGGCTGGTAGCGGCAGTGATGGCCCACCCAGGGCGACAGGATCGCCCGGTAGGCCTTGACCGGCCAGGACAGGACGCGTGCCAGCGGGGTCATCGGGATGTCTTGTGGATCGCGGCCAACGCCCGCCGCAGATCCTCCTTCAGCGCCTCGAAGGGCCGTTCGGCCGTGGCATTCCTGCGCCCGATCAGCACGTAATCCCACCCGGGCCGGCCGGCCTCGGGCAGCACGGCGCGCGCCGCCTCGCGCAGGCGCCGCTTGGCCCGGTTGCGCGCCACCGCGTTGCCCACTTTCTTGGAACAGGTGAACCCGACGCGCAGCGCCGCATCGCCATCGCCGCGCGCCCGCCCCTGCACGACCATCGAGGGCGCGGCCTTCCACCGCGCCCGCGCCGCGCGCAGGAAATCGGCGCGGGTCTTGAGGGTCTGAAGACAAATGGAAACCGCCGGGGGCCTTGTCCCCGCTTGCGTGTCGGGGGCCTCCGGCGGTGTCATCTTCGTGGTCCTGTCGCCGTGTCTCAGGCGCTCAGCGTCTTCCGGCCGCGCGCACGACGCGCGTTCAGGATCTTGCGGCCGGCCTTGGTGGCCATGCGCGCGCGGAATCCGTGGCGGCGCTTGCGAACAAGGTTCGAGGGTTGGTAGGTGCGTTTCATCGCTCCGTCTCCGGTCTTTTGTGGCGCGGCCCGCAGGAATCGAGCCCACCCTGTCTGGTATTCGAAGCCGGTCTATAGTGGCCCGCCCCGCGCAAGTCAAACCCGCACCGGGGCTTTTGAAACAAAATCGCGGCACGGCCTGTAAAAACCTGTCACAAACCCCTGCGGCCCCGGCGATTTCCTTCACCTGTCATCACCCCGGCGTGAACCCTATGGCCAAGCCGCCCACCCGCGCGCATGTTCAAGCCTGCATCACAAGGGCCTTGCCATGAACGATCTTTCGCACTCCGAGAAACGCAGCCTCTGGCGCCACGCGCCGCTGGCCACGATCCTTCTGGTCGCCGTGGCGGGCTCCTACGCCCTGGGCGACTGGATCAGCTTCGACACGCTGCAGGACAACCGCGATGCGCTGCTGGCGTTTCGCGACGCGAATTACATCGGCCTCGCGCTGGCCTTCGTGGCCACCTACGTGGTGATCGTGGCCTTCTCGCTGCCCGGCGCGGCGGTGGCCTCGGTCACGGGCGGGTTCCTTTTCGGGCTGGCCTTGGGCACCGCCTATAACGTGCTCGCGGCCTCGCTCGGGGCGTTTGCGATCTTCTGGGCCGCGCGGCTGGGGCTGGGGCGCGCGCTCGAGGCCCGGATCGAGACGTCGCAAGGCACGCTGAAGCGGCTCAAGCAGGGTCTGCACGACAATGAAATCAGCGTGCTGTTCCTGATGCGCCTCGTGCCGGCGGTGCCGTTTTTCGTGGCCAACCTGCTGCCCGCGCTGGTCGGCGTCCGCTTCGTTAACTTCGCTCTAACCACCGTTCTGGGTATCATACCGGGCGCGATCGTCTTCACCTGGATCGGCGTGGGCCTTGGCGAAGTGTTCGACCGTGGCGAACGGCCCGACCTGTCGCTTCTCTGGGAACCGCAGGTTCTGGGGCCGATCCTCGGGCTTTGCGCGTTGGCGGCCCTGCCGATCGTGCTCAAGGCCATTCGCGGCCGCAAGGGGATCTGAGCGATGACGGATCTCGAATGCGACCTGCTGGTGATCGGCGCGGGGGCGGGCGGCCTTTCGGTCGCGGCGGGAGCCGCGCAGATGGGCGCCGAGGTGATCCTGCTCGAAGGGCACAAGATGGGCGGCGATTGCCTGAACTACGGCTGCGTGCCGTCCAAGGCGCTGATCGCCTCGGCCAAGGCCGCCCATGCGCAGGCACATGGCGCCGCTTTCGGCGTGGCCGATGTGACCCCGCAGGTGGATTACGCCGCGGCCAAGGATCACGTGCGCGACGTGATCGCGCAGATCGAGCCGCATGACAGCGTCGAGCGGTTCGAAGGTCTGGGCGTGCGGGTCATCCGCGAATACGGCGCCTTCGTCTCTGATCGGCAGGTCCGCGCGGGCGATCAC
>JAASSQ010000220.1 GCA_021767845.1 Roseovarius sp.
CCTGTGCCTTTTCAAACTCAATCTTCTGTGGGAAACAGTGTCTGTTGAGGAATGCACAACGCGACCGTTTGCGCGCAGGGAAGGGCCGAAGATGGACAACTGGGACGAGATCCGCACCGCCTATAACGTCGCCAAGGTTGGCACCGTCAGCGGCGCGGCCGAGGTGCTGGGCGTGCATCACGCCACGGTCATCCGCCATATCGACGCGCTGGAGGACAGGCTTGGCGTCAAGCTGTTCCAGCGGCACGCGCGCGGCTATACCCCCACCGAGGCGGGCACCGACCTGTTGCGCGTGGCGCAGGCCACCGACGACCAATTCGCGCAGCTTGCAGGCCGCATCAAGGGGCGCGGCAACGACGTGTCGGGCGAACTGGTCGTGACCTCGCTTGGCGGGTTCAGTCACCTTCTGGTGCCGGTGCTGGCCGATTTCCAGGCCGATTTCCCGGACCTGGTGGTGCGCTACCTGACCGGGGATCGCTTGTTCCGGCTGGAATACGGCGAGGCGCATGTCGCGATCCGCGCCGGTGCCGTGCCCGACCAGCCCGACAACGTGGTGCAGCCCTTTTTCAAGCAGAAGATCACGCTGTTCGCCTCGGACATCTATATCCGGCGCCACGGCCTGCCCGAGACCGAGGCTGATCTGCCCGCGCACCGTTTCGTGGGCGCCGACGACCCGAATTCGCGCGCGCCGTTCTTTCGCTGGATGCGCGAGGCGATCCCGGCCGACAACATCGTCTTTCGCAGCGGCGACGTGCACGCGCAGCGCCGCGCAATCAAGGAGGGGGCGGGCATCGGCTTCATGTCGCGGTTGCAGGCGCGCGAAATGGGCGGCCTGACCGAGGTGCTGCCCCCGCGCGAGGATTGGTCGGCGCCCCTGTGGCTGGTCACGCATATGGATTTGCACCGCACCACCAAGGTGCAGGCGTTCCTGACCTTTCTGAAGCAACGCGCCGAGGGCTGGGACGAGGTATGACCGAGGCGCTGCGCGGCCATCTGGCCATGCTGACCTTCTCGGCGCTGATCGCCGGGTCGTTCGCGCTCGGCTCGCTGGCCAGTCCGCATATCGCCTCGACCGCGATGAACGCGGTGCGCTTTGCGCTGGCCGCGTTGATCCTGGGCGTGGCGGCGCAGGCGCGCGTGGGCCTGTCGGCGGCGCAGTTCCGCGCGCCGTGGCGGTTCGTGGTGCTGGGCGGGCTGATGGGGTTCTACTTCGTCACCATGTTCGAAGGGTTGAAAACCGCGCCGCCCGTCAGCCTCTCGGCGGTGTTCACCCTGATGCCGGTGGTGGCCGGGGGCTTCGGGTATCTCCTCATGCGGCAGGTGATGACGCGGCGCATGGCGCTGGCGCTGAGCATCGGGGCGCTGGGCGCGCTCTGGGTGATCTTCCGCGCCGACCTGGGGGCGTTCCTGGCCTTCGAGGTGGGGCCGGGCGTGGCGATATACTTCGCGGGCTGCGTGGCCCATGCGCTTTACACGCCGCTGGTGCCGCGCCTCAATCGCGGCGAAAGCCCGATCGTCTTTTCCTTCGGCGCGCTGGTGGCGGCGACGGCGATGATCGTGGCGGCCGGCTGGGGCGATATCCGCGCCACCGACTGGGCCAACCTGCCGGCGATCGTCTGGATCACCATTGCCTACACCGCGGCGATGGCCACGGCGCTGACCTTCGTGCTGCTGCAATACGCCTCGCTGCGCCTGCCCAGCGCCAAGGTCATGGCCTATACCTATCTCACGCCGGTCTGGGTGATCGGCTGGCTGGTGGCGCTCGGCCAGGGGCTTGCGCCCGTCAAGCTGTTGCCGGGGGTGGGGCTGATCGGGGTGGCGCTGGTGCTGCTGCTCAAGGACGAGCACCCGGCCTGAGGGGGGGCTAGGGTCCGTCGCCGGGGCCCGCATCCGGGCCCGCGCCGCGCTCGGACAGCTCGGTTTCGAGGAACTTCTCGAACGCGTCGAGGTTCACCGCCTCGAACTGGCCGAAGCTCTGCATCCAGATCGAGGCGTCGCGCAGCGCGTCGGGTTCCAGCTTGCACCACTTCACCCGGCCGCGCCGTTCCTGGCTGATGAGCCCCGCGCGCGTGAGGATGCCGAGATGCTTGGAAATGGCCGCAAGGCTCATGTCGAAGGGATCGGCCACGTCGGTCACGGCCATGTCGTCTTCCAGAAGCATCGACAGGATGGCCCGCCGGGTGGGGTCGGCCAGCGCGTGGAAGGTGATATCGAGCCGCTCGGACATGGCCGCCATTAAGCGCCGTGCGCGGCTATCGTCAACCGTTTGGTTGAATATGGCCTTTCGCGTCATTTCCGCCCCGCGCGCGCTGCGGCAGAATATCCCCGCCTTGAGCGCGCTTGCGAAAGGTTCGTGATTTCAAAGACTTAATGTGTCTCCGCCACCCCGCCCCGCGCGCTTGACTCACGCGCCCCCCGCGCATAGCAAAGGCGCAACCGTTCCAAGGGGTGAAATCCGTGACAGATCCCGACGAAAGCGAGCGCCTGGCGCAGCTTGAGGCAAGGATCAAGGCGCTGAAGGACAAGGCTGCGCCCAAGCACCACTCCGAGGAACATTACAGCCAGGCGCAGGTTGCCTGGCGCATGGTGACGGAACTGGTGGCCGGTCTGATGATCGGTTTCGGCATGGGATACGGGCTGGACAGCCTGTTCGGGACGATCCCGATCTTTCTCGTGCTGTTCACATTGCTGGGGCTGGCCGCGGGCATCAAGACGATGATGCGCAGCGCACAGGAGATCCAGCGCGACGAACTGGCCCAAGAGGCCAAAGACACATCGCCCGACACGGGCGGCGACGAGAGGACGAAAGATGGCGACTGAAGCGCAGGGCGAAGAAGGCGGTCTGGTTTTTCACCCGATGGATCAGTTCATCGTGAAGCCGCTGTTCGGCGACGGCCCGGTGGGCCTGTTCACGATCACCAACGTCACTCTGTGGATGGCGATCACCGTGGTCGCGGTCATCGCGTTGATGGTGCTGGGTACCTCGGGCCGCGCGACCATTCCGGGCCGGATGCAGTCCATCGGCGAGCTGGCCTACGGCTTCATCTACAAGATGGTCGAGGACGTGGCCGGCAAGGATGCCGTGGCCTTCTTCCCCTACATCATGACGCTGTTCATGTTCATCGTCTTTGCCAACTTCCTCGGGCTGGTCCCGATGTCGTTCACCACGACCTCGCATTTCGCGGTGACCGTGCTGCTGGCGCTGCTGGTCTTCGTCACGGTGACGGTGGTGGGCTTCGTCAAGAACGGCGCGGCCTTCCTGGGGCTCTTCTGGGTCAGCAGCGCGCCGCTGGCGCTGCGCCCGGTCCTGGCCGTGATCGAGATCATTTCCTACTTCGTCCGTCCGGTCAGCCACTCGATCCGTCTTGCCGGCAACCTGATGGCGGGCCACGCGGTGATCAAGGTGTTCGCAGGCTTCGCCGCGATCGCCGCCGTCAGCCCTCTGTCGGTCGTCGCGATCACCGCGATGTACGGTCTCGAAGTCCTGGTGTCCTTCATCCAGGCCTATGTCTTCACGATCCTGACCTGCGTGTACCTGAAGGATGCCCTGCATCCGTCGCACTAAGGGTCGGCCGCAATCCCAATCTATCGAAACTTCCAATCGTAAGGAGAATACATCATGGAAGGCGAACTCGCACATATCGGCGCTGGTCTGGCTGCAATCGGTTCCGGCGCAGCCGCAATCGGTGTGGGCACCGTGGCAGGCAACTTCCTGTCGGGCGCACTGCGCAACCCCTCGGCCGCTGCCGGCCAGACCGCGACCCTGTTCATCGGTATCGCATTCGCAGAAGCACTGGGCATCTTCTCGTTCCTGGTCGCTCTGCTGCTGATGTTCGCCGTCTAAGCCTTACGGAACCTTTCCTTACGCGCGGGCGGCCTGCCATGATGCGGGCCGCCCGATAGTGAGACCCAGTTCCGACGGAGGACGCCATGGCGACCGAAACAACCGGGGCAACCGCAAGCACGTGTGTCGTTGACGGCTCGGCCGTCGGGATGCCGCAACTGTGCTTCGACTGGTGGCCCAACCAGATCTTCTGGCTCACGGTCACGCTGGTCGTGATCTTCTTTGTCCTGTCGCGGATCGCGCTGCCGCGCATCGCCGCCGTTCTGGCCGAACGCAAGGGCACCATCACCAACGATCTCGCCGCCGCCGAGGACCTCAAGGCCAAGGCCGTGGAGGCCGAGGAAGCCTATAACAAGGCCCTCGCCGACGCCCGCGCCCAGGCGCAGGAGATCATCGCCGAAGCCAAGGCCGAAATTCAGGCCGACCTCGATGACGCGACCGCGAAGGCGGATGCCGAAATCGCCGCCAAGCTGGCCGAAAGCGAGAAAAAGATCGCCGAAATCCGCGAAAGCGCGATGGACAGCGTCAAGGAGGTGGCCAAGGACACCGCCAAGGAACTCGTGGCCGCGATGGGGGGCAAGGCCGATGGCCGGACCGTCACCTCGGCTGTCAACGCTCGGATGAAGGGGTAAGCGCCATGAAACGTATCGCTACGCTGATCGCGCTGTTCTCGGCCAGCCCCGCGCTGGCCGCGTCCGGCCCCTTCTTCTCGCTGTCGAACACCGATTTCGTGGTGACGCTCGGCTTCCTGCTGTTCATCGGTGTGCTGATCTATTTCAAGGTGCCGTCGCTCCTGGCCGGCATGCTGGACAAGCGCGCCGAGGGCATCAAGGCGGAGCTGGACGAGGCCCGCGCCCTGCGAGAGGAGGCACAGACACTGCTTGCGGGATATGAGCGCAAGCAGAAGGAAGTGCAGGAACGCTCCGAGCGGATCATCTCGCACGCCAAGCAGGAGGCCGTCGAGGCCGCCGAGCAGGCCAAGCAGGATCTGAAGGACTCGATCGCGCGCCGCATGCGTGCCGCCGAGGACCAGATCGCCTCGGCCGAGGCCAACGCCGTCAAGGAAGTCCGCGACGAGGCGATCCGCGTTGCCGTGGCTGCGGCCAAGGATGTCGTCGCCAAGCAGATGACCGCCGCCGAGGCGAACAAGCTGATCGACGACGCCATCGCGGACGTGGACGCCAAGCTGCACTGACGC
>JAASSQ010000221.1 GCA_021767845.1 Roseovarius sp.
ACACCGCCCATGCGACTTGAACCGGTTGCCAACCCGTCGCTCTGGCGCACCACCGTGCCGCCCGCGATCGCCATCGGCTCGACCGTGGTGATCGCCTCGCTGCTGGCGATGGCCGCCGGGGCCAACCCGTTCTCGGTGCTCGGCCTGATCCTCAAGGGGGCGTTCGGATCGAAATTCGCGCTGCTGGAAACGCTCAACCGGGCCACGCCGCTGATCTTCACCGGGCTGGCCGTGGCCGTCGCCTTCCGCGCGCGGCTGTGGAACATCGGGGCCGAGGCGCAGCTTTACGCGGGCGCCCTGATGACGGTGGTTCTGGGCACCGGGATGCTGCAATGGGGCGCGGTCGCCCTGCTGCCCACGCTGGCCGTCGCCGCGATGCTGGCCGGCGCGCTCGTGCTGCTGGTGCCGGCGCTGCTCAAGGTGCGCTTCGGCGTGGACGAGGTGGTCACGACCCTTCTGCTGAACTTCATCTTCCTGCTCTTCATCTCGATGCTGCTCGAAGGGCCGCTCAAGGATCCGATGGGCATGGGCTGGCCCAAATCCGAACGCCTGGTGACCGAGGCGCGCCTGCCCCGCATCGTCGAGGGGCTTCGCCTGCACTGGGGCTTCGCGCTGGCGCTGATCGCGGCGGGGGTCGTGTGGATCATCGAACGGCGCACCACCCTGGGCTACGAGATGCGCGCCGTGGGCCTCAACCGCGAGGCGGCGGGTTTCGCCGGGATCCCTGTGAACCGGGTGCTCATCAAGACGGCGCTCCTGTCGGGCGGTTTGGCGGCGCTGGCCGGGTTCTCCGAGGTGGCGGGGCTCAAGGGCAACCTGACCCTCGATCTCAGCCCCGGCTTTGGTTACACCGGCATCATCGTGGCGATGCTGGCGCTGCTCAATCCGCTGGCGGTGGTGGCCGCGGCGCTGTTCGTGGCGGGCATCTTCGTGGGCGCCGACAGCATGAGCCGCGCGGTCGAGGTGCCCAGCTACCTGGCCGACATCATGCTGGCCACGGCGCTTTTGCTGATGGTGCTGGCGATCCTGCTGACCCGGTTCCGCGTGGTGAGGGAGTAGGCGAATGGACATTCTCGAAATCCTGCTCTCGGCCAGTTTCTGGACCGCCGCGATCCGCATCGCCAGCCCGCTGATCTTCGCCACGTTGGGCGAGCTGATCTGCGAACGCGCGGGCGTGCTGAACCTCGGGATCGAGGGCATCATGGTCGCCGGGGCCTTCGCGGGTTGGATGGCGGTCTATTCCGGCACCGGGCTCTGGATGGGCGTGGCGGTCGCGATGGCGGTGGGGATGCTTTTCGGGCTGGTGCACAGCCTGCTGACCGTGCCCTTCGGCCTGTCGCAGCACGTGGTGGGGCTGGGGGTCACGCTGCTGGCCACGTCGCTGACCTACTACGCCTATCGCCTTGCCCTGCCCGAGGTGACCAGCCCGCCCAAGATCGACGCCTTCCAGCCCTACGAGATCCCGCTCCTGTCCGACATTCCGCTGATCGGCCCGGCGCTGTTCGCGCAGACC
Source organism: Roseovarius sp. (assembly GCA_021767845.1). Taxonomy (GTDB): domain Bacteria; phylum Pseudomonadota; class Alphaproteobacteria; order Rhodobacterales; family Rhodobacteraceae; genus Roseovarius. Next base: position 1,514 of record JAASSQ010000221.1, read on the forward strand.
CCGCTGACCTACCTGGCCTTCGTGCTGGTGGGCGTGGTGGCGGTGGTGCTCTATCGCACGCCGCTCGGCCTTGCGCTGCGCGCGGCCGGCGAAAACCCCTCGGCGGTGGCGGCGCAGGGTCTCTCGGTCACCGGCATCCGCATGGGCGCGGTGATCGTGGGCAGCGGGCTGATGGCCGTGGGCGGCGCGTTCCTGACCATGTCGGCCTTCGACAGCTTCTTCTTCGAGATGGTCAACGGGCGCGGCTGGATCTGCATCGCGCTGGTGGTGTTCGGCGCGTGGAAGCCGGGCAAGGCGCTTCTGGGGGCGATCCTCTTTGCCGCCTTCGACGCGCTTCAGATCCGGGTGCAGCAGACGCCGCTTGGCGCCGACATCCCCTACCAGGTCTTCCTGATGATGCCCTATTTCCTGTCCATCCTCGCGCTCATCGTCATGTCGCGCCGGGCCGAGGTGCCCGCCGCGCTGATGGTGCCGTTCAACAAGGGGGAACGCTGATGTTCGATCTGATCGTCAAGGGCGGCACGCTGCCCGACGGACGCGTGGCCGATATCGGCATCGAGGGCGACACGATCAGGGCGGTCGAGGATCTCTCGGGCGCCGAGGCCGGCGAGGTGATCGAGGCGGCGGGCGATCTGGTCAGCCCGCCTTTCGTCGATCCGCATTTCCACCTTGATGCCACGCTCTCCTACGGGCTGCCGCGCATCAACGCCTCTGGCACGCTGCTCGAAGGGATCGGCCTCTGGGGCGAACTCAAGCAGGTGGTCACGCAGGACGACATGGTCGCGCGCGCGCTGACCTATTGCGATTGGGCGGTCAGCCAGGGCCTTTTGGCCATCCGCAGCCACGTGGATACCTGCGACGACCGGCTGCTGGGGGTCGAGGCGATGCTCGAGGTGCGCGAGCGTGTCCGCGACTATATCGACCTGCAACTGGTGGCCTTCCCGCAGGACGGGTTCTACCGCGACCCCACCGCGCGGGCCAACACGCTGCGCGCGCTCGACATGGGGGTGGACGTGGTGGGCGGCATCCCGCATTTCGAACGCACGATGACCGACGGGGCCGCCTCGGTCCGCGAACTGTGCGAGATCGCGGCCGATCGCGGGCTGATGGTCGATCTGCATTGCGACGAAACCGACGATCCGCTCAGCCGCCATGTCGAAACGCTGGCCTATGAGGCGCAGCGCCTCGGGCTGCAGGGCCGGGTGGCGGGCAGCCACCTGACCTCGATGCATTCGATGGACAACTACTACGTCTCGAAACTCCTGCCCCTGATGGCCGAGGCCGGGATCGCCGCCATCCCCAACCCGCTCATCAACATCACCCTGCAGGGCCGCCACGACACCTATCCCAAGCGCCGCGGCCTGACGCGGGTGAAGGAGATGCAGGCGCACGGCATCACCGTGGGCTGGGGGCAGGATTGCGTGCTCGACCCGTGGTATTCGCTCGGCACCGCCGACATGCTGGACGTGGCCTTCATGGGCCTGCACGTCGCGCAGATGACCAGCCCCGAGGACATGGCCCGCTGCTTCGACATGGTCACCACCCAGAACGCCCGCATCCTCGGGTTGGACCATTACGGCCTTGCACCGGGCAAGGCCGCGTCGCTCGTCGTGCTGGACGCCGCCACCCCGATCGAGGCGCTGCGCCTGCGGCCCGCGCGCCTTGCCGTGGTGTCGAAAGGGAAAATCGTCAGCCGGATGCCGCGCGAGGATGCCGCCCTGTCGCTGCCCGGCCGCCCCGCGACCGTGCGCCGGCGCCACAAGCCCGGCACTTGAGCCCGCTCGGGCGCGTCAGGCGCGCCCGGCGTCGGCCGACAGGGTCAGCGCGCTCACCCCGAGCGTCTTGAGCGCGGCCTCCCACTTGTCGGCATCGGGCGTCTCGAAGACCAGCCGCTTGTCCGCCTCGCAGGTCAGCCAGCCGTTCTCGGCGATCTCGGATTCAAGCTGCCCCGGCCCCCAGCCGGCATAGCCAAGCGCCATTATGACATGCGCGGGCCCCCGCCCATCCGCCAGATCCTCGAGGATATCCAGCGTGGCGGTCATCGCGAATTGCTCGTTCACGTCCAGCGTCGAGACCGCGGAATGATAGCCGTAATCATGCAGCACGAAGCCCCGGCCATGCTCGACCGGGCCACCGAAATGCACCGCGATGTTGCGCAGATCGTCGCCCGGCGTGATCGACAGCTGCTCCAGCACGTCGCGCAGGCGCAGATCGCCGGTCGGCTTGTTGACGACCAGCCCCATCGCCCCGTCATCGGAATGGGCGCACAGGAACACCACGGAATGTTCGAAGCGGGGATCGGCCATGCCGGGCATGGCGATCAGCATCTTGCCTGTCAGGTCGCTGTCCGGGGTCAAGCGCGCTCTCCTTTGGTCTCCCTGAAACAATGGGGCGGAGCCGCGGGCAGTTCAAGCGCCGCGCGCCCCGGCCTGTGACATTTCTCGCTGGAAAGTGAGTTGGCATTTCACGCCCGATCCCCCATGTGAAAGGACATGATACGACACGTCCTGCCCTGTCTCGTGGCCCTGTGCGGGCTGCTTTTGTCCACGCTGCCCCTGCGCGCGGACCCGTCGATGATCGACGCGCGCATCCTCACAGGCTGGCGGGCCGAGGACGGGCGCCATGTCGCGGCCCTGCACCTGACCATGTCGGACGGCTGGAAAACCTACTGGCGCGCGCCGGGCGACGCGGGGGTGCCGCCGCGCTTCGATTGGCGGGGCTCCGACAACCTTGCCGATTTCCGCGTGACATGGCCGACGCCGCGCACCATCGACCAGGGCGGGATTCGCACCATCGGCTATGCCGATACCGTGACCCTGCCGCTGACGCTGACGCCCGAACGCCCCGATCAGCCGATCCGGCTGTCGGGTACGATCGAACTGGGCGTGTGCAAGGACATCTGCGTGCCCGTCACGCTCAGCCTGTCGCAGGACTTGCCGCAGTCGGATACCCGGCGCGATCCGCGCATCGTGTCGGCCATGGCCGCGCGCCCCTATACCGCGCAGGAGGCCGGGGTCGGCGCGGTGCGCTGCACGGTCAGCGCCATGCAGGGCGGGCTGCACCTGCGCGCCGAGGTCGATCTGCCCCGCGTCGGCGCCGACGAGGTGGCCGTCATCGAGACCGCGAATCCCGAAATCTGGGTGGCGCAGGCCGAAACGCAGCGCCGCGGCGGGCGCCTCGTGGCCGAAACCGAGCTTCACCATGTCGAGGGCCGCGCCTTCGCGCTGGATCGGTCGGGGCTGCGGATCACCGTGATCGGCGATGACCGGGCGGTGGATATCCAGGGCTGCCCGGCCGGCTGAGGCGCGCGCGCTACTTGCGGCGCCGATGCTCGTCGAGGCGCGGCATGATCTCGACGAAATTGCAGGGCCGGTGGCGATAATCCAGCTGCCATTTCAGGATCTCGTCCCAGGCGTCCTTGCAGGCGCCGGGGCTGCCGGGCAGGGCGAACAGGTAGGTGCCCTGCGCCACCCCGCCCGTGGCGCGCGACTGCACGGCGCTGGTGCCGATCTTCTGG
>JAASSQ010000222.1 GCA_021767845.1 Roseovarius sp.
CTTGAGGAAGGAAATCCCCATGCCGCCCGGCAGGAAGAAGAACACGCTGTCGGCGCCCGAGGCGCGGATCTGCGCGATCTCGGCGGCGTAGTCGGTCTGGCCGAGCTTGGTATAGACCTCGCCGGCCAGATCGCCGCCGTAGAGCCGTTTGAAGCCGGTCAGGCTGTCCTGGCCTGCCGGGTAGTTGGGCGCCAGGATGAACGGGTTGGAATAGCCCGCGCCTTTGACATGGGCGCCGGCGGCCTCGTGCAGGTTGTCGTTCTGGTAGGAGACCGAGAAGTAGTTCGGGTGACACCCCTTGCCGGCCAGCGCCGAGGGTGCTGCGTTGGTGGACAGGTAGAACTTGCCCTGCGCGGTCGCCGCCGGCACCACGGCCATCGCGAGGTTGGACCACACGATGCCGGTCAGCACATCGACCTTCTCGGACTGGATCATCTTGTCGGCCAGTTGCACCGCGATGTCGGGCTTGCGCTGGTCGTCCTCGATCACGACCTCGGGCGCGGCGTCGCCGGCCATTTTCATCGCCAGCATGAAGCCGTCGCGCGTGTCGATGCCGAGGCCCGCGCCGCCGCCCGACAGCGTGGTGATCATCCCGACCTTTACCTTGCCGTCCTCGGCCGAGGCGCCGGTGGCCGCCAGAAGGCCCATGCAGGCCGCGGCCACGAGTGATTTGAATGTCATCGCGAATACTCTCCCTTGTTTATGATTGTCGGATCAGAACGCCTTGAAGGTCAGCGTCGTTTCCGTCCGCTCGATCCCCTCGATGTCGAGCAGGTGGTCGTTGATGAATTTGCCCACATCCTCGCCGTCGGGGATGTAGAGTTTGAGCAGGAGGTCGAACGGCCCCGAGGTGGAATAGAGCTCGGAATGGATTTCGCGCAGCGCGATCTCCTCGGCCACGCGGTAGGACGTGCCGGGCTTGCAACGGATATTGACGAACACGGGGCGCATGGTCTGACCTCTTGTGAATCCGGCGGTATTTAAACGCGAAAGCCGCGGGAATGGAAACGGCGAATTTGGCGGGCGTCGCGGGTCAGTCCACGATCTCGATCAGGGTGTTGGCGCGGCCAAGCTCCTGCACAAGTTCGTAAAGCCGCTGCGCGTTGTCGGGATGCAGCCGGATGCAGCCAGCCGAGGCGGGCGTGCCCAGCCGGTCGGTCTGGGTGGTGCCGTGAATGGCGAAATTGCCCGAAAAGAAGATCGACCAGGGCATCGGCGCGTTGTCGTAAAGCGTGGAGTAATGCATCGGCTTCATCGCCTGCACCGAATAGAGCCCCGTCGGCGTGAATTTCCCCGCCCGCGCGGTGGAGACCGGCCAGCGATAGGTTTCGCCGTCGCGCACGATGACGGTCATTTCCTGGTCGGACAGATCGACACGCGCCCAGAGATCCACGGCCCATGCGGGCCAGGGCAGGCAGCATAGCGCAAGGATCCCGGCGAGCCGACGCATCACGCCGTCATGTGCCGTGCGCGTGCGCCCCGTTCGATGGCCGCGGCGTGCAGCCGGTCGATATCAAGCTCGTAGCGCATTTCCTCGAGCAGGCGCAGTTCGGTTTCCTGGATGGCCCCGTCGGCGGCCGCCACGTCGCAGCACAGCGCGTAGGCCGTCTCGAAAAGCTGTTCGGGCAGGTTGTCGCGGATCAGGCCGAAAAGCGCATCGAGCCCGTCCTCGACCGTGAAGAGGTCGAACACCATCTGCGCCATGACGTGCATCCGGTCGGCATCGTAGCTGGCGAAGACCGGCAGGTTGTTCACCGCGCCCTCGATCTTGACCAGCTCGGCGGTCTGGATCCGCTCGTCGGACGCGGAGACCGCGATCATCAGCGCCACGAGGCAGTCCTGAGGGGTCAGCGGGTGCGGGATCGGGTCGGTCATCTTCGGGCCTTTCGACAGGGTCATGTTGCGCCGCAGAATATTGACTGTCCGGCCCCCCGGCAATAGGAAGCGGGAACTGCGCGGCGCGCCATTGCGCCGCGCGAAACCATCATGGGAATGACCGATATGTCCGAGATCCGCGACGCCGCGATGAGTTCGAAAGCCTGGCCTTTTGAAGAAGCGCGCCGGGTGCTCAAACGTTACGAGAAGGCGCCGCCGGAAAAGGGCTACGTGCTGTTCCAGACGGGCTATGGCCCGTCGGGCCTGCCGCATATCGGCACCTTCGGCGAGGTGGCCCGCACCACGATGGTGCGCCGCGCCTTCGAGACGCTGAGCGACATTCCCACCAAGCTGATCTGTTTTTCAGATGACATGGACGGGCTGCGCAAGGTGCCGGGCAACGTGCCCAACCGCGAACAGATGGAAGAGGACCTGCACCTGCCGCTGACCAAGGTGCGCGATCCCTTCGGCACGCATGAGGGCTTCGCCCAGCACAACAATGCCCGGCTGCGGGCCTTCCTGGACAGTTTCGGGTTCGACTACGAGTTTGCCTCGGCCACCGAGTATTACACCTCGGGCCGGTTCGACGAGATGCTGCTGGTGGCGCTGGAGCGGTTCGACAAGATCATGGAGATCATGCTGCCGACGCTGGGCGAGGAGCGGCAGAAGACCTATTCGCCCTTCCTGCCGGTCAGCCCCAAGACGGGACACGTGCTGCAGGTGCCGACGCTGGAGCGCAATGTCGCGAAGGGCACGATCGTCTACGAGGAACCCGATGGCGAGCGGGTGGAGATCCCGGTCACCGGCGGCCATGTCAAGATGCAGTGGAAGCCCGACTGGGCGCTGCGCTGGGCCGCGCTGGGCGTGGATTACGAGATGTCGGGCAAGGACCTGATCGACAGCGTGAAGCAATCGTCCAAGATCTGCCGCGCGCTGGGCAAGCAGCCGCCCGAGTCGCTGTCCTACGAGCTGTTCAACGACGAGCACAATCAGAAGATCTCGAAGTCCAAGGGCAACGGGCTGAGCATGGAGGAATGGCTGCGCTATGCCGCGCCGGAAAGCCTGTCGTATTTCATGTATCAGAAACCCAAGACCGCCAAGCGGCTGTATTTCGACGTGATTCCCAAGGCGGTGGACGAATATCACCAGCAGTTGCGCGCCTATCCCGACCAGGATCTGAAGGGCCAGTTGAACAACCCCGTCTACCACATCCACGGCGGGGCCGTGCCCGAAAGCCGGATGGTGGTGCCGTTCTCGATGCTGCTGAACCTCGCCTCGGTCGCGGGGGCGGAGGACAAGGAAACCCTGTGGGGCTTCATCCGCCGCTACGCCCCAGAGGCCAGCCCCGAGACCCATGCCGACCTGGATGCGGCGGCCGAATTCGCGGTGCGGTATTACAACGATTTCGTCAAGCCGGGCAAAACCTATCGCGCGCCCACCGGCCTGGAGCGCGAGGCCCTGCAGGAACTGCGCGACGGGCTGGCGGCCTGGGACGGGCCGGCCGATGCGGAAGAGCTTCAGGCGCTGGTCTTCGCCTGCGGGCGCGAGCGGTTCGACCCGCTGCGCGACTGGTTCAAGGCGCTCTACGAGGTGCTTCTGGGCGCCAGCCAGGGGCCGCGCTTCGGCGGGTTCATCGCGCTTTACGGCGTGGACGAGACCGTGGCCCTGATCGACAAGGCGCTGGCCGGCGAGCTGGCGTGATCTGGACAGTTGCGGGGCCGCGGGCCGCTTGCTAGGCTCGGACGAAAGGGAGGCCGGGGCATGACACGTATCGCACTGATTTCACTGGGAATCCTGGGGGGTGTCGTGGCCTGTGCCGAGGTGTCGATGCCCGAGCCGCCCGAGGGCAAGGCGATCTATGACCGCAATTGCGCGCAGTGCCACGGGGCCTCGGGGCGGGGCGATGGACCCTGGGCCGAGGGCATGACGCCCACGCCCTCGGACCTGACCGCGCTGAGCGAGAACGGCGCCTTCCCCCGCGCCCGCGTGCTGAGCATCATCGACGGCTATGACCGCACCGGCCTGCCGGGCCACGAGATGCCGGAATTCGGCCTGCTGCTGGAAGGCGACACGGTGCCGGTGGACGTGGGCGACGGGGTGATGACGCCGACGCCGCGGCCCTTGGCGGCGCTGTTGGTCTACCTCGAAAGTATCCAAGAATAACAGGCGGTTAGAGGCGGCATATCCCCTCGACCTGCACGCCTTTCCACGGCAAAAGCACGGTGTCGGGCCGGGGCAGGTCGCCCATCGGGAAGGCGCCTTCGAGCAGCGCGCGCAGCCGCGCGGTGCGCGGCGCGTCCGGGTCGAGCGTGGCACAGCAGACATATTCCTCGACGATGCTGGCCTGCTGCTCGTAGCCGTAATCGAGGAACTCGGCCTCGGTGGACACGTCGAACAGGTAGGGATCGGGGCTGGCGCGGTGCTCGCCATAGGCGCGCAGGGGCGTGTAGCCGGTGATGTCGCGGTTCTGCCATTGCCAGACATGGGTCACCTCATGGGCGAAGATCATGGCGTGCACCAGCGACATGAACTCGGGGTAGCGCGGCAGAAAATCCCTTTCATACCAGTCCCTTGCATAGAAGACCCGGTTATGCACGACCAGCGCGGCGGGGCCCACGGTGACGGTGGGGGTGGTGACCGGCGGCACGATCCGTTCGCGGCAGGTGAGGCGGGGGCGCGTGGGGCGGGGATAGGTGACCTTGCCAATGAGCGCCCCATCGACCAGCCGGACGCGCGAGACATCGAGGCTGTCGCCGTGGATCTGCGTGGCGAGGGCGGCCTCGCCCTCGGTCAGGGGGCGGCCGCAGGAGATCAGCAGGAGAGGGACAAGGAGCCAGAGCCAGCGCATGGGCCAAAGGTTAGCAAGAGGTGAAGGCACCGCACAGCGGAAATGGCGGGGCCGGGCCGAATCGGCGGGAAGACGTTGGTTAATCAGGAAAAACCGGGGTCGGTATCGCGTCGGTATTACGTCGGTATCGCGTCGGTATCGGGCGCGGTGCCGGGCGGGGGTTAACAGGGCGCGCGGTGGAGATGGGGTGGAACGGGGGGCGGTTTGGTACGGAATGGGTGTGGGGTGGTGGTGCGCATGGACGCGCACCCTACGGGGGAGCGATTGCCAGACCGCGGGATGGCGATGC
>JAASSQ010000223.1 GCA_021767845.1 Roseovarius sp.
CCCGGATTTGGCGCGCGTCAGCTGCCCCAGATGTAGATGCTGGCGAACAGGAACAGCCAGACCACGTCCACGAAGTGCCAGTACCAGGCCGCCGCCTCGAAGCCGATGTGGTTCTCCGGCGTGAAATGGCCGCGCATCACCCGCAGCAGGCAGACGAACAGGAAGATCGTTCCGATGATGACATGCGCACCGTGAAAGCCCGTAGCCATGAAGAAGTTGGCGCCGTAGATGTTGCCCGAGAAGCCGAAGGCCGCGTGGCTGTATTCATAGGCCTGGAACAGGGTGAAGATGACACCCAGCCCGATCGCGATGGCCAGACCCTGCTTGATGTCGCGGCGGTTGTTTTCATGCACCAGCGCATGGTGCGCCCATGTGGCCGCCGCGCCCGAGCACAGCAGGATCAGCGTGTTGATCAGCGGCAGGTGCCACGGGTCGAAGGTCTCGATGCCCGCCGGGGGCCACTGGCCGTCCACCGCGGGGCTTTGCGGGCCCATCGGGTACATGGCGTGCTTGAAGAAGCTCCAGAACCAGGCGGCAAAGAACATGACCTCGGACATGATGAACATGATGAAGCCATAGCGCAGGCCGATCCGCACTACGGGCGTGTGGTCGCCGGCCTGGTTTTCCGCGATGGTGTCCGACCACCAGCCGAACATCACGTAAAGAACCCCGACAAGGCCGATCAGGAAGACCCAGGGCTGGTTGTTCGACGCCTGCGGCGACATCCACAGGACCGCGCCGAACAGCATGACGAACGCCGCCACCGCGCCGAGGAACGGCCAGATTGAGGGGTTCAGGATGTGATAATCGTGGTTCTTTTCATGTGCCATCTTGGTCGGTATCCCTCGTGAAGGCTTAGTTCAGGTTATTATCGGTTTGGCCGGCCCGATCAAGGGCGGCATGGTCTTCTTCGGGCATGTCGATCTGGTAGAACGTGTAGGACAGCGTGATCGTGTGCACCAGCTTTGCGTCCCGGTCGTCCACGATCTCGGGATCGACGTAGAAGGTGACGGGCATTTCCACCCGCTCGCCGGGCTGAAGCACCTGCTCTTCGAAGCAGAAACAGTCGATCTTGGTAAAGAACCCGCCCGCCTCGAACGGCGTCACGTTGTAGCTCGACTGGCCCGCGATCGGCTCGTCTGTGGGGTTGTAGGCCTCGTAGAAGGCCAGCCCCGTCTCGCCGATCCGCACTTCCATCTCGCGCTGCATCGGCTTGAACTCCCAGGGGAAGTCGCGCTCCTTGCTGGCGTCGAACCGGACCGTGATGGTCTCGTCCAGCACCTCGTCCGAGGCGCCGTCGGCCACGTTGGTTTCCCCGCCATAGCCGGTGACGCGGCAGAACCAGTCGTATAGCGGCACCGACGCCCAGGCCAGCGCGCCCATCGTCACGACCACGCCCACCAGGCGCACAACCGTCTTGGATTTCGCATCCATCGCCATCAGTCCTGCACCTCCCCTTGCGTCTGCGGCTGCATCGAAAACCCGTCTTCCCCGACCTTCACGACCGTCAGCCCGAAGATCAGCGCGACAAACCCCACCAGCACCAGCCCAAGGCCCAGGTTGCGGCCGAACCGGCGCTTGTGCAGTTCATGTTCCTCCCGAAAGCTCATGTTACCAGCCTCCCAGCCCCATCGGGGCCAGCGTCGCTTCCAGCGCGATCGCGCCGAAATGCGCGAAGAGATAATAGAGCGACAGGCGGAAGAACTTCTTTTCCGTGCGGTAGTCGTCGGCCTCGGCGATGGTCTCGTCGCGGCGCCAGATGCGCAGCGCACCCAGCAGGAACAGCGCGTTCAGCACCACCGCCACCGCCAGGTAGACCGGCCCGCCCACGGCGGTGAACCCGGTGCCCACCGCCAGCGCGGCCAGCAGCACGGTATAAACCAGGATATGCACGCGGGTCGCGCGGCGGCCATGCGTCACGGTCAGCATCGGCACGCCCGCCTCGTGGTAATCCGAGCGCATGAACAGCGCCAGCGCCCAGAAATGCGGCGGCGTCCACATGAAGATCAGCGCGAACATCAGCACCGATTCGACGCTCACCGTGCCGGTGGCCGCGGCCCAGCCGATCATCGGCGGGAAGGCCCCGGCGGCGCCGCCGATCACGATGTTCTGCGGCGTCCACCGCTTGAGCCACATCGAATAGATCACGACGTAGAAGAAGATGGTGAAGGCCAGCAAAGCGGCCGCCACGAAATTCGTGGCCAGCGCCAGCATCACCACGGCAAAGCCCGCCAGCGTCATGCCGAAGGCGAAGGCCTCGTCGCCGGTCACCTTGCCGGCGGGGATGGGGCGGTTCCGGGTCCGCTTCATCACCCGGTCGATATCGGCATCCCACCACATGTTGAGCGCGCCCGACGCGCCGCCGCCCACCGCGATGAACAGGATCGCGGCAAAGCCCACCACCGGGTGCACCGAGACCGGCGCCGCCAGCAACCCGACCAGCGCGGTGAACACCACCAGAGTCATCACCCGCGGCTTGAGCAGGGCGAAGAAATCGCCGAATCCCGCCTCGTCGGTCCGGGGGGCTGCTGTGTTGAGGCTCGCGTCGCTCATCTCGGTCTCCGGTCAGGCGGGGGAAGGGGCGCGATCCGCCGCGCCCCCGGCTGTCGTCGTCAGTCGGCCGAGGCCAGGCGCACGCTCTGCGGCAGGGTCGAGGGATCGCCGGCATATTCCTCGACGGCACCCTTCAACCACATCTCGTAGTCTTCCTGGCTGACCACCTTCACGGTGATCGGCATGTAGGCATGGTCCTTGCCGCACAGCTCGCTGCACTGGCCGAAATAGATGCCTTCCTTCTCGGCCTTGAACCACAGCTCGGCCAGACGGCCCGGCACCGCGTCCTGCTTCACGCCGAAGGCGGGGATTGTCCAGCTGTGGATCACGTCCGCGCCGGTCACCTGCATCACCACGGTCTTGTCCACCGGCACCACAACGGCGGTGTTGGTGGCCAGCAGGTATTCATCCTGGCTGTAGCCGTATTCCTCCAGCTCGTCGCGCGCCAGCATGAAGCTGTCGAAGGCGAACTCGTGGTCGGTGTATTCATAGCCCCAGTACCACTGGTAACCCGTGACCTTGATGTTGATGTCGGCCTCGGGGATTTCCTGCTGCTTGAACAGCACCGGCAGCGAGAACGCCCCGATGAAGACAAGGATCACGATCGGCACCACCGTCCAGGCGATCTCCAGCGGCGAGTTGTGCGTGAAGCTGGCCGAATTCGGGTTGGACTTGCGGTTGTAGCGCACCATCACGATCACCAGCAGCGCACAGACGAAGATGGTGATGATGGTGATGATGACCAGGATCATGCCGTCCAGCCACTGAAGGTCGCGCGCCAGTTCGGTCGCGGCCGGCTGAAAGCCCATGCCGCCCTGTTCGGGCTTCCCGATGATTTCAAGCCCGTCCTGCGCACGCGCGGGAGTGGCGGAAATGGCGGCCAATGCGGCCAGTAGGCTGAAGAATCGTCCCATTTTGCACCCTGATCGGTTGAAGCGGTATCTGTTGTATGTCCCGTCGGGCCCCGCATACGGCGGAATCCCGTTGTTTCGTCGTCGGTAAAAACCATATTCTTGCATACCAGACAAGAAAGACCGTTGCGGCAAACGGACGCTTTTTTTGATTCAGATCAAATACCTTTGTCGCACCCTGCACAGGATGACCCCATGACCGACCCCGCCTTTCGCCCCTTCGAGACGCTGCTGGACCGCGACGCCGCCCTGCACCGCCTGCAAGAGGCGACCGCCGGCGCCGATGACGGCGAGCTGTTCCTCGAACGCCGCCAGTCCGAGGCGCTGGTCTTCGATGACGGGCGGGTGAAAACCGCCTCTTTCGACGCCGCACAAGGCTTCGGCCTGCGCGCCGTGCGCGGCGAGGTGTCGGGCTACGCGCATTCCTCGGACATCTCCGAGGCGGCACTGACCCGCGCTGTGGAAACCGCGCGGCTGGCCGTGGGCGATGGCGGCGGCACGATGGCCCCGCCCCCGCCGCGCACCAACCGCCACCTTTACACCGACGCCGACCCGATCGCGGGCGCCACCTTTCCGGTCAAGCTCGAAACCCTGCGCGAGATCGACGCCTTCGCCCGCGATCTGGACCCGCGGGTGGTGCAGGTGACTGCCACGCTGGCCGCCTCGCACCAGGAGGTCGTGATCCTGCGCCCCGACGGCACCGAGGTCAGCGATTCGCGCCCGATGACCCGGCTGAACGTGTCGGTCATCGTCGAACAGGACGGGCGGCGCGAATCCGGCACCGCGGGCGGCGGCGGGCGGCTGGGGCTCGACGGGCTGATCGACCCCGCCGACTGGCAGGCCAAGACGCAAGAGGCGCTGCGCATCGCGCTGGTGAACCTGCGCGCCGGCCCCGCCCCGGCGGGTGTGATGGACGTGGTGCTCGGCCCCGGCTGGCCCGGCATCCTGCTGCACGAGGCGATCGGCCACGGGCTCGAGGGGGATTTCAACCGCAAGGGCAGTTCCGCCTTTGCCGGGCTGATGGGCCAGCGGATCGCGGCGCCGGGGGTGACGGTGCTGGATGACGGGACGATCCCCGACCGGCGCGGCTCGATCACCATCGACGACGAAGGCACGCCCTCGGGCCGCAACACGCTGATCGAGGACGGCATCCTCGTGGGCTACATGCAGGACCGGCAGAACGCCCGCCTGATGGGGGTCGAGCCCACCGGCAACGGCCGCCGCGAAAGCTATGCCCACGCGCCGATGCCGCGCATGACCAACACCTACATGCTGGGCGGCGAGGCCGACCCCGCCGACATCGTGGCCGATCTCAAGGACGGGATCTATGCCGTGGGCTTCGGCGGCGGGCAGGTGGACATCACCAACGGCAAGTTCGTCTTCTCCTGCACCGAGGCCTATCGCGTGAAGAACGGCAAGGTGGGCGACCCGGTCAAGGGCGCCACCCTGATCGGCGACGGGGCGACCGCGCTGCAACAGATCCGCGCGCTCGGCAACGACATGGCGCTCGATCCCGGCATGGGCAATTGCGGCAAGGCCGGCCA
>JAASSQ010000224.1 GCA_021767845.1 Roseovarius sp.
CTCGAACTTGCGCTGATGCATGGCACCACGACACTCGCCAGTTACTGCACCATTCATCCCGGCTCGGTGACGGCGTTCTTCGAAGCCGCGCAGGCGCGCGGCATGGCGGTCGTGGCGGGCAAGACCTGCATGGACCGCAACGCCCCCGCAGCCCTTTGCGACAGCGCCCAAAGCGCCCATGACGACAGCGCCGCGCTGATCGCCCGCTGGCACGGAACCGGCCGGCTGGCCTACGCGATCACCCCGCGCTTCGCCCCCACCTCCAGCCCCGATCAGCTTGCCGCGCTCGGCGCGCTCTGGGCCGCGCATCCGACCTGCCTGATGCAGACCCATCTCAGCGAACAGCCCGAGGAGATCGACTGGGTTGCGCGGCTTTTCCCGCAGGCGTGCGACTATCTCGATGTCTATGACAGGTTCGGCCTTCTGGGCGCGCGCGGGCTCTACGGCCATGCGATCCACCTGACCCCGCGCGAGGCCGCCCGCCTGCAAGAGGCCGGCGGCGCGCTCATCCACTGCCCCACCTCCAACACCTTCATCGGCTCGGGCCTTTTCGACATGGGCCGCCGCATGGCCGAGGGGCAGCGCATCGGGCTGGCCACCGATACCGGCGGCGGGTCGAGCTTCTCGATGCTGCGCACCATGGCCGCCGCCTACGAGATCGGCCAGCTGACCGGCACCGCGCTGCATCCCGCGCAGCTTCTGTGGCTCGCCACCGCCGGATCGGCCGCCGCCCTGCACCTGCAGGACCGCATCGGCACGCTCGCGCCGGGAACCGAGGCCGACCTCGTGGTGCTCGACCTCGCCTCCACCCCGGCCATCGCGCAACGCCACGCCCGCGCCGAAGACCCGTGGGAGGCGATCTTTCCCACCCTCATGATGGGCGACGACCGCGCCATCCACGAGGTCCGCATCATGGGCAAGCCGCTCTCCCAAGGCTGACCGCGCCTTCTTCTTGGTGAAAATACCCCGGGGGAGTCGCCCGCCAGGGCGACGGGGGCAGCGCCCCCCAATACACGCCGCTCAACAGCCCGATCGCCCCAGCACCATCACCCAGATCCGGCCCGCGCCCCGCACCAGCCCGAACTCCACCGCGTGCTCCGACAGCATGTTGCGCCGATGCCCCGGCGAGCGCATCCAGCCGCGCAGCACCTCGTCCAGCCGGCCCTGCCCCTTGGCCAGGTTCTCGGCGGCAAAGCAATAGCCATAGCCCTGCCTGCGGACCCGGTCGCCCACCGAGCTGCCGTCATGGGAAAACCGCCCGCTCCGGGCCAGGTCGGCGGCATGGGCCGCTGCCGCCCGCGTCAGCGGCGCCGAGACCCGCAGCGCGCCGCGCCCCGCCTCGGCACGCGTGGCATTGATCCAGCCTTGCGCCGCCGCGCCCAGATCGGCGATCTCGGCCCGCGCGCCCCCGGCGCTCAGCGCCAGCATCACCGCCAGCACGACCGCCCGCATCACGCGCCCGCCTCCGCCAGCAGGGCCAGGGCCTCCTCGTGCTGCTGGCGCCCCGAGGCGGCCAGGACGCGCCCGCCATCATGGGCCGGCCCGCCGCGCCAGTCGGTCACGATGCCGCCCGCGGCCTCGATCACCGCGATCGGCGCCTGGATGTCATAGGCATTCAGCCCCGCCTCGATCACCAAGTCGATCTGCCCCGCCGCCAAAAGCGCATAGGCATAGCAATCCATCCCGTAACGCACCAGCCGCACCGACCGCGCCACGCGGGCAAAGGCCGCGCCCTCCTGGGCCGTGCCCACCTCGGGGAAGGTGCTGAACAGAACCGCCTTGGCCAGAGGCCGGTCGCCGCGCACCGCCAGCGGGCGCTCGCCCTGCGGCCCGGCCAGCCGCGCGCGGCCCAACCCGCCCTCGAACCGCTCGCCGATATAGGGCTGGTCGATCAGGCCAAAGATCGGCCCGGTGTCGTCCGCCACGGCGATCAGCACGCCCCAGGTGGGCGTGCCCGACAGGAACCCGCGCGTGCCGTCCACCGGATCGACCACCCAAGTCAGCCCGCTGGTGCCCGGTCGCGTGCCGAACTCCTCGCCGATCAGCGCATCCTCAGGCCGCTGCCGCTCCAGTATGTCAAGGATCGCCCGCTCGCCCGCCCGGTCCGCCGCCGTCACCGGGTCGAAGCCCTGCGCCGCCTTGTTCTCGGCGCTCAGCCCCTCGGCCCGGAAATACGGCAGCACGGCGGCCCGGGCGGCATCCGCCATGGCATGCGCCGTCGCGATCACCGCATCGGTGTCGATGGATTGGTTGCCTGTGGTGTTGCTGTCCATGACGGGCGATCCCCCCTGCCTTCACGTCATGCAGGGTTAGACCGCCACGCGGATGGGCTCAAGGTGCGTCGCTCAGAACCCGTGCCAGATCGAACAGCCGCCGGCGCTGGTTCTCCGGGATCGCGAAATAGGATCGCACCAGGTCCAGCGCCTCCTTGTCACCCAGCAGATCGGCGGGCAACTTGCCGCTTGCGTCCTTGCTGCTGTTCTGGCCGCCTTCGATCCCCTCGAAGAAAAAGCTGACCTCGACACCCAGGGCATCCGCGATGTCCCAGAGCCGCGAGGCGCTGACCCGGTTGGCGCCGGTTTCATATTTCTGGATCTGCTGGAACTTGATCCCGACGTTCTCCGCCAATTGCTGCTGGGTCATCCCGACCAGCCATCGGCGATGGCGAACGCGTTTGCCGACATGCACATCTACAGGGTGGGGCATGGTATCTTCCTTATTCGACGCGACAGCCAGGCGGGCTGGCCTGCCCCCGGACATGGTGCACACTTGTTAACACAGAACACGACGCGACAGGGTATCCCTAGTTTCCGCCCCTGTCTGACCAGCAGTCTACTTAAACTTGTCCACAAATCAAGCCATATCCCACCACGAAAACGTGACGTCAAGCCTGCACGGAAGCCGGCAACCTTTGCGCGATTTACATTCCGCAAGTTCAATATATTGATCCTTCGGTAAAAATACGACCACGGCCCGGCCGCCCCCGGCAATTGACAACCACGCCGGGTTTCGCCACACCCGAAAGGCGATCGTTCATACCTTGTTCAAACGGCATACAACCAAAAGATGCATGCGTTCCACATAACAACCAAAGGGGGCGAACCGGCCCTCACCACCCTGCCCGAGCCAACGCCCGGCCCGGGCGAAATCCGCGTCTCCATCGGGGCGTGCGGCCTGAATTTCGCCGACCTGCTGATGATGACCGGCGACTACCAGGATACCCCGCCGGCCCCCTTCACGCTCGGCATGGAAGTGGCCGGCACGGTCGAGGCGCTTGGCCCCGGCGTGGACGGCCCCGCCCCCGGCACCCGTGTCGCGGTGTTCGGCGGTCAGGGCGGTCTGGCCGAACAGGGCTGCTTTCCCGCCGATCGCGCCGTGCCCCTGCCCGACGCCATGAGCGACGTGGACGCCGCGGCCTTCCAGATCGCCTATGGCACCAGCCACGTGGCGCTGGATCACAAGGCGCGGCTGCAACCGGGCGAAACCCTGCTGGTTCTGGGCGCGGCGGGCGGCGTCGGGCTGACGGCGGTCGAGATCGGCAAGCTGATGGGCGCACGGGTCATCGCCTGCGCCCGCGGCGCCGACAAGCTCGAGGTGGCCCGAAAGGCCGGCGCCGATCACCTGATCGACGCCAAAACCGATGACATCCGCGAGGTCTGCAAATCGCTTGGCGGCGTGGACGTCGTCTATGACC
This sequence comes from Roseovarius sp., assembly GCA_021767845.1. GTDB lineage: Bacteria > Pseudomonadota > Alphaproteobacteria > Rhodobacterales > Rhodobacteraceae > Roseovarius. The sequence goes on from JAASSQ010000224.1 coordinate 3,695, forward strand.
CCGTCGGCGGCGAGCAGTTCGAGGCCGCGTTCCGCGCCTGCAACCCGGAGGGGCGCATCCTCACCATCGGTTTCGCCAGCGGCGAGGTGCCGCGCATCAAGGCCAATCACCTGCTGGTCAAGAACCTCAGCGTGATGGGGCTGTACTGGGGCGGGTACCTGAAATTCCGCCCCTCGGTCATCACCGACAGCCTCGCCACCCTGCTCGACTGGTATGTGCAGGGCCGCATCAAGCCGCATGTCAGCCATGTCCTGCCGCTCGATCGCGCCGGCGAGGCGCTGGAGCTTCTGCGCACGCGCAAATCCACCGGCAAGGTCGTGGTCACGCCACGCTGACCACCGCCGCCGTGGACACCGGCGCGCGCGGCGCGCCATAGCCCTGCCGCAGCATGTCGGCCAGGTGGCTCAACGCCTCGTCGCGCCCGCCGCGCATGTACATGTTGATCTTCTGAACCCCCAGGTCGGGCAGCGCGCCGCCCGGCGCGATGGCCTCCTGGTGGGGCGGAATGCTGTCCTCCAGCAGCGCCCCCACCGCCAGGTCGGCGCTCACCATCGCCTCGACCGACCGGTCCTCGTCGGATTCCACGGCCATTTCCCAATCCACGCCCGCCGCGTCCAGCTTGCGCAGAACGATGGGGCGGAAAATGCACATCGTGCAAAAGGCCAGCCGCAGGGGGCGGCGCTTCCAGGCCAGCCCGTCGCGCGCGCCGGTCCAGCGCAGTTGCATTTCCGTCAGGGTCTCGCCGCCCTCGCCGACCCCTTCCTCGGTGGTCAGGATCAGGTCGGCCTCGCCCTTTTTCAGCGCCTCGCGCAGGCGCATGGTGCTCGAAGATTTCAGATGCACCTTCACCCGCGGGAAGGCCGCGTTGAACGCTTTCAGAACCCGCGGCACCACCGGGTAGACCACGTCATGCGGCACGCCCAGCACGATCTCGCCCTCGTAGGTCTCTTCCGTCAGCCGGCCCACCGCCTCGTCGTTCAGGTCCAGGATGCGCCGCGCATAGCCCAGAAGCTGCTCGCCCGCCGCCGTCAGGGAAATCGACCGGTTGCTGCGATCGAGCAGCGACAGGCCAAGGGTTTCCTCCAGCCGCTTGAGCTGCATCGACACCGCCGATTGCGTCAGGTGCAGCACGGCCGCCGCCCGCGTGACCCCGCCCTGCTCGGCCACGGCCACGAAGGATCGCAGCGTCGTCATGTCCAGATTCCGCATGGATCACCCTTTCTGATGGATACCCCAACAAACATTCGTTTCACAAATGATACAGCCTGACGCATATCAATCAACAGGAAAGATA
>JAASSQ010000027.1 GCA_021767845.1 Roseovarius sp.
AGGTCGGTCGCGGCGCAAAGCCCCGCGGCCACCGCTTTGACCCTGTTGCAGGCCATACCGCAACTGCGCGGCTGACTCTGGCCCGGCCCGCCGCGCGCTGGATCCCCCGCGCCCAGCCCATCGAACCGCCATCGCGCCCTCGCGCCAACCGCCCGGCGGCGCCTATGACCCAATCGCGCCAACGCTAGGGTCGCGCCGCCACCGCGGGCGCGGCCACAGATCAGGCCGCCTGACCGTTTCTGCCACCACCGGATGGCCGCGGTGCGTTGACCACCACGCCTTGTGCCTGCCCACCGGCCCGCCGCAGGATCAGGCCCAACCTGTCGAAGCTGTTTTGCACCGAAACCGTCTCTGATTCGGCCAGAAAGGCATCCAGGTCAGGCCAGGCACGCAAAGCTTCGTCAAGCTCGGGGTCGCTGCCATCCTTGTAGAGCCCCGCGCGAACCATCGTCTCAGAGCGCGCATAGGCGCCCATCAGCGCGCGGGCCGCGCGAATCAGGCGATTTTCATCCGGGCTTGCCGCGCCGGGCAGGCTGCGCGAGACCGATCGCAACAGGTCGATCGCGGGATAGCGCCCACGCTCGGCAATCTGGCGGTCGAGCACCACGTGACCGTCCAGCACCCCGCGCAGGATGTCGGCCACCGGTTCTTCCATATCCGATCCGGCCACCAGCACGCTGAAGAGCGCGGTAATGTCCCCATCGGTATCCGCCCCCGGCCCGGCCCGTTCGCAGAGCGACATGATCATATGCCCGGTCGAGGCCGGAAAGCCGCGCAACGCGGGCAACTCGCCAGCCGCGACCGACACCTCGCGATGCGCCTCGGCGAACCGGGTGATCGAATCGACCATCAAGAGAACATGCTTGCCCCTCTCCCGGAAATGCTCGGCCACGGCCATCGCCGTCCAGGCGCATCGGCGCCGCGCCAGCGGCGACTGATCCGAGGTGGCCGCGACAAGAACGGAGCGAACCAACCCCGCCTCGCCAAGACCCGATTCGATGAAATCGCGCAGCTCGCGGCCGCGCTCGCCGATCAGGGCGAACACCACGACATCGGCCTGCATGTTGCGCCCCAGTCCGGCCAGCAGGCTGGATTTGCCCACGCCGGACCCGGCGAACAGCCCCATGCGCTGTCCGCGCACGATCGGCAGCAGCGTATTGAAGACCGCCATGCCGGTTTCAAGCCGGGCGCCAAAGCCACGCCGCCGGGCCGGCGGTGGCGGCATTGCCCGCAAGGGCCGCGCCACCGGGCCGCTGGCCAGCGGCCGCCCATCGAGCGGCTGACCGTAAGGGTCGATCACACGCCCGATCCAACCGTCATCCGGCGCAATCTCGACCGCCGCGTACAGGCGGACGCGGTCGCCAAGGGAAATCCCCTCGGCCACGTCATCGGGCATCGCCAGCACGTGCTCGCCGTCAAGTTGCAGGATCTCGCCACCACATCCGGCCCCCGTGCGCCTTTCGATCTCGATTCGGTCGCCGATGGCCGCGGCATCGGCAAGGCCCGCCACCCGGACCGTCGCCCCGCGCACGGCGGTCACCCGCCCGATATGGCGAACGGTCTGCAATCCCGCGATCCGGGTCTGAAGGGCGGCCAGGGGTTTTTCGGGCATCGTGCGCTCCTGCAAGGGGTCAAAAACCATTTCTAAAGGAATCACGGTTAAGCCTTGATTGAAGCCAATCGAGGGAGAAGCCCCGATGTTCCAGAACCTGGACATTTTCAGACTGTCCCACGCCATGGCGGTCCATGCCGGAACGCGGCAATCGGTGATCGCGCAGAACATGGCCAATGCCGACACGCCCGGCTATGCCGCGCGCGATCTGCCCGCGTTTCAAACCCTGATCGAGACGGATTCGGCGGGATTTGGCCTCAAGACCACGCGCGACACGCATCTGGATGCGGGCCGTTCGCCGCTCGCGCTGCAGGTTTCGGACCGGCGCGATGCCGCGACCGACCCCAACGGAAATTCCGTTTCCCTGGAAACCGAGATGCTGCACGCCGTCGATGTGAAGCGGCAGCATGACCGCGCGATCGCGATCTACAAACATGCCCTCGGTGTGCTGCGCGCCGCCACGGGCCGCCGGTAGGAGGATCAACCATGACCGAGTTTTCCAATGCCCTGTCCGTTTCGGCCAGCGGGCTCAAGGCGCAGGCGCAAAGGCTGCGCCATGTCTCGGAGAACATCGCCAACGCCGATACGCCGGGATACCGGCGCAAGACAGTCTCCTTTCGGGCGGAATTCGGCGCCGAGGCGGCGCCCGGGCGGGTCGAGACCGGCAAGGTCGCGCTGGACCGCAGCAGCCTGAAGCAGATCTACGAGCCCGGCCACCCACTGGCCGACGAAACCGGCCATTACGAGGGGTCCAATGTCGATCTCGTGATCGAGATCGCCGACGCGCGCGAGGCGCAGCGCAGCTACGAGGCCAATCTCAAGATGTTCGATCAGGCGCGGCAGATGTCGTCCAGCCTGATGGAACTGTTGCGCCGCTAGACCGAAACGAGGAGATCCAGAATGGATATCAACCCGATCCACGCCGCCCAGAAATACACCGCATCGCGGCCCGCAACCCAACCTGCCGCCGGGCATGACGGGCCGGGCCCGGCCTTTGCCGGGCTGGCCAGCGATTTCGCGGCCACCTTGCGCGACGGCGAAGCCACGGCCAAGGCCGCGATGACCGGCGATGCGGACCCGCATGCGCTGGTGCAGGCACTGGCGCAGACCGAACTGGCCGTCGAAACCGCCGTGGCGGTGCGCGACAAGGTCGTCGAGGCCTACCAGGAAATCCTGCGGATGCCGGTCTGACCGGATGCTGAACGAGGTGATTTTCTTCGACACGATGCGCCAGGGGCTGTGGGTTTCGGTGATCATTTCGGTCCCGATCCTCAGCGTTGCCCTGCTCGCGGGGCTGACGGTGGGACTGTTCCAGGCGCTGACCTCCATCCAGGAACTGACCCTGACCTTCGTGCCCAAGCTTGGGGCGATCGTCGTCGTCTTCTGGCTGTCGATGGGATTCATGACCCAGACGCTTGTCGCGTTCTTCCACGACCGGATCGTGCCACTGATGACAGGAGGTTAAGGATGGAAACCGCCGGATATACGACCCTCACGCGGCAAGCGGGCCTGCTGAAAGAGGTCAGCCTTGTCGCCAACAACATCGCGAATGCCGCGACCACCGGGTATCGGCAGGAGGGGTTGATTTTCTCGGAATACATCCGCCGCACCGAGGGGGGTCCGTCGCTCTCGATGGCGCGCGGCGACATTCGGCGCACGTCGATGATGCAGGGCGGGCTGACGCCCACGGGCGGCAAGCTGGATTTCGCGATCGAAGGCGAGGGATTTTTCGCCGTCGAGACTCCGGCGGGCCAACGGCTGACGCGGGCCGGCAACTTCTCGGTTTCGGCAGCGGGCGAGATGGTGACGCATGACGGCCACCGGGTGCTGGATACCGGCGGGGCGCCGGTCTTCGTGCCCCCGGATGCGGGCGGTTTCCACGTCGCGGCGGACGGCACCATCAGTGCCAATGGCCAGCCGATCGGTCAGATCGGTGTGCTTCGGCCCGTGGATGGAACGCCGCTCATCCGCGAGGACGGCGTGATGTTTCGCCCCGACGGGCCGACCGAACCCGCGCCGGGGGGCCGGATCGTCCAGGGGTTCCTCGAAGGCTCGAACGTCGATCCAATCGGCCAGTTCGCCCGCCTGATCGAAGCCCAGCGCGCCTATGAGATGGGCCAGAGCTTTCTCGATGCCGAGAACGCCCGCCTCCGCGAGGCCCTGAAAACATTCGTCCGTTGACCATAAGGAGAGCCACATGCGCGCCCTGAAGATCGCCGCGACCGGCATGGCCGCCCAGCAGATGCGGGTGGAAACCATATCCAACAACCTCGCCAACATGTCCACCACCGGCTACGACACCCGCCGCGCCGAGTTCTCGGACCTGCACTACCAGCAGATGACCCGCCCCGGCACCGTCACCGCCGCCGACGGCACGGTGCTGCCCACCGGCGTGCAGCTTGGCCTCGGCGTGCGGCCCGCCGCCGTGTCGGTCACGCTGGCGCAAGGCGCCCTGTCGCAAACCAATGGCGATCTGGACCTTGCCATCGACGGCAACGGCTATCTTGAAATCACGATGCCCTCGGGCCAATCAACCTATACGCGCGACGGCGCTTTGAAACGGTCGGCCGACGGGCTGATCGTCACGTCCGATGGGTTCCCGCTGGTGCCCGAGATCACGATCCCGGCCGATGCGCGGCGCATTTCGATCAACGCCGCCGGCGAGGTCTATGCCTATTTCCAGGACACCGCGGAAGCCCAGCAGATCGGAGAGATCACGCTGGCCGGGTTCAGCAATCCCAAGGGTCTCGAGGCGGCGGGCGGAAACCTGTTCTACGAGACCGAGGCCTCCGGCCCGCCGTTGGTCAGCCTGCCCGGGCAGGACGGCCTCGGCACCTTGCGGCAAGGTTATCTCGAGGACAGTTCCGTCGATCCCGTGCGGGAAGTCACCGAACTGATCGAGGCGCAACGCGGGTACGAATTGAACGCCAAGGTGATTTCGGCGGCGGACCAGATGCTGGGCGCGACGACGCAGGTGCGCTGATGCTCAGATATGCCCTTCTGGCCCTGCTCATGGCAGGCCCCGCGGCCGCCGATATCCTTGTCGCGGCGCGCACCATTCGGCCGCAGGCCGTCATCACGGCGGGCGACCTGGCAACCCAGCCCGGCGAGATGGCCGGGATTGCACGATCTCCCGAGGAGGTTCTTGGGCAAGAGGCGCGCGTCGCAATCTATGCCGGGCGGCCCATCCAGCTGTCGGATGTCGGCCCGCCCGCCGTGGTCGAACGCAACCAATTGGTGCCGCTTGTCTTCGAGAAGGCAGGGCTGAACATTTCGACCGAGGGCCGCGCCCTTGATCGGGCCGGGGTGGGCGAGCTGGTGCGCGTCATGAACCTGTCGTCCAGAACCACGGTGACGGGCAAGGTTCTGGCAGACGGATCGATCACTGTTTCGCGATAGGGCAACACGATGAGATCAATCAAGAACAGTCTCTGTTTCGGCGCAATCCTGATGCTGCTGGCCTGCGCGCGCGGCGATCACCTCGGGCGTCCACCCAGCCTTACCCCGACGCGCAATGCCAGCGAACACACCGCCATGCTCAATCCCGGCCTGCCGCTTGCCGCCGAAGCCACGCGCGTCGTGGATCAGGCTTCGCTCTGGCGGGGCGGTCGCCGGTCGCTTCTGGGCGACCGGCGCGCCCTGCGCCGGGGCGATATCCTGACCGTGCGGATCGAGATCGACGAGGAGGCTCAAATCTCGAATTCCACGTCGCGGTCGCGCAGCGGGTCGGAAAGCCTCGGGATTCCGCAATTGTTCGGCATTCCCCAGCGGGTCGACAGGAAGCTTCCCGACGGCGCGACGATGAGCAACGCGGTGTCGCTCGACTCTTCAAGTCAGTCGGACGGCGACGGGTCGGTGCGCCGCAAGGAAGAGCTGACGCTTCGGGTAGCGGCCACGGTTACCGACGTGCTGCCCAATGGCGTCCTGGCCATCGAGGGCTCGCAGGAGGTGCGGGTCAATTTCGAACTGCGCGAACTTCTGGTGAGCGGGTATGTCCGCCCCGAGGACATCTCGCGCCAGAATGAGATCACGTACGACAAGATCGCCGCCGCGCGGATCTCCTACGGAGGCCGGGGCCAGATCTCGGACATGCAACAACCACGCTATGGCCAGCAGATCCTGGACATGGTCTTGCCGTTCTAGGTGCCCGACATGATGAAGTTCATTCTTCCCTTGGGTCTTGCGCTGGTCGGGGTTGGCGGTGGAATCGGCGCGGGCCTCGCGCTGAAACCGGAGCCCGAGCAGCCAGCAGACACCACCCCCTGCGGCGCGCCGGACAAGGTGACTGCAGACAAGTTCGATCCCGAGGCCGGGCACGGGGCGGACACGCCCAAGCCTGAAACGTCCGAATACGTGAAGTTGAACAACCAGTTCGTCGTGCCCATCGTCGGCAACGACCGTGTCGAATCGCTGGTCGTCCTGTCACTGAGCATCGAGATCGCGCAGGGGCGGTCGGACCTGATCTATGAACGGGAACCGAAACTGCGCGATGCCTTCCTCCAGGTTTTGTTCGATCATGCCAACATGGGCGGTTTTGCCGGGGCCTTCACGCGGTCGCGCAACATGGAGGTTCTGCGCAGCGCACTGGCCGAGGTCGCGCATGACATCCTTGGCCCGGACGTCAGGGGCGTTCTGGTGACGGATATCGGCCGGCAGGATTCGTGACGCAATCACGCTCGGCGGCTTTCAGTCGCACAAGACCATCCTCTTCCAAAGCCCGTTGCCTGGCGCGAGCCTGCCTGCGGGCCTCTGCGTGATCTGCAACCAGCCGTGCGGCCGCCTCCGACCGGCCATGCGACCGGCGAAGTGCCGCGATGGCGGTTTCCTTTTGCGCCAGAACACGGGCAAGCCTCATTTGCAGGTCGCGCCGGGTCCGTTCGGCCCAGCGCTGCCAGAGCATGTCGGCGCCCGTCGCGTGAAACCCCTGCCACTGCACCGCCGGCAGCACCGCATGGCCGCTAACCCGCGCCTCGAGACGGGCAATAGCCATGCGCAAATCGTCTTCCTGGGCCCTGATGTCGCGCAGCCGGGCCGCGTCGGCGCGCTGGGCCGCCTCCAGCAGATCGGCCAGCTGCGGAAGGGCGGGCCCGGTCATGTGCGGCCCTTTGCCTTGCGGCGGATGGTTTCCGCAAACCGAATTGCCGCGGCGGCCGCCTTGTAATGTGCGGGGTCGATCTCGTCCCCGATCTCCGTCGCGGCATGAAGAGCCCGCGCCGAGGGCGGATCGCTGCGGATCGGCACGCCATGGTCCCGCGCGCACTCACGAATCGCCAGTGCCACGTGATCGACGCCTTTGGCCACGCAAACCGGGGCACTGCCCGGCAGCCGGCTCCATTTCAGCGCGACGGCGTAGTGGGTGGGATTGACGATCACGACATCGGCGCCGGGCACATCCGACATCATCTGTTCCGAGGCGATCTGCGTGGCGCGCTGCCGGCGTTCCTGCTTGAGATGGGGATCGCCCTCATGCTGCTTGTGTTCGTCCTTGACCTCGCGGTGTGACATCCGGTTGCGCCGCAGGTGATCGTGACGTTGCCAAAGGTAATCGACCCCCCCGATCGCCAGCGCAATGCACAGGACCAGCCCCATGAATTCGACCATCACGCGAATCATCAGCCCACCTATGATATGCGGCTCGCCGTGCAGGGCGCCCGCCATTTCCGAGAGCCGGGCACCGAGGAACAGGCCGAGCACCACCGAATAGAGCATGAGTTTCGCGAAACTCTTGGCAAACTCGAACAGACCGGAGGGGCCGTATTTGTTCCTGGCGTTCTGCACCGGATCGATGCGGGACAGCCGCGGTCGGATCTTGGGCGGAGCCACCACGAAGGCGCGCTGCGCCAGGACCGACAAGAGCGCCATGCCGGCGGGGACCATGAACCAGCCCGCCATCGCCAGCCCGGCGGACAGCAGCAGCCCCCCGACCGGTGCGGCGGCCGCCCCTTCGAAGAACATCTCGGCGAATCCTTCGGATTGCCCGATCAGGATCATCAGCGCGCTGCTGACCGTTTCGACCGACGCGGGGCCCAGGGTCATAGCGGCCAGCACCACGCCACCATAAGCCGCCGCCGTGTTCAGATCCGCGGACCGGACAAGCTCACCCTTCTTGCGCGCCTCCTGCAGCTTGTGCTGTGTCGGCTCGTGGGATTTTTCCGCGTCATCCTGTTGCCCGCTCATCCCTTGCCTCCGAAGGGGTTGGCGACGAAGGCCTGCAAGGCGTCGATCCAGACCGTCAGAATGGTGGGCGCCAAAAGAAACAACAGACCAAGGCCCGCCGCCGTGATGACGGGCGCGCCGACGAACACGACCATCAGCTGCGGCATCGCGCGGTTGATGACGCCAAGCGCCAGGTTATAGAGAACGGACACGATCACGAAGGGGGCAGCGAGGGTGAAAGCCAAGGCAAACGCACCGGCCACCTGGCGCACACCCCAGTCCGCGACGGCCGCGGCCCCGGGCAGATCCCCGACAGGGAACAGGCCATAGCTGAGGACGATCATCTGCGCGGCCTGCACGTGCAGGCCCAGCATCATGGCCAGAGCAATGCCGCCGAAGACCAGCAGATGCCCGATCGCCGGCAAGGGCGTCACCCCCGCCGAGCCCAGAATCTGCGCCAGCGATGTGGCCTGCCCGGCGATGGAGCCGGCCGTCTGCAGTGCCAGAACGAACAGCCGCAGCCCCACGCCCATCAACAGGCCGATCGCTGTCTCCGTCAGGATCGTCCAGGCCGACGGCGCCGAAAGGTCGATATTGCCCAGATACGGCGATGCGGCGGGGGCGACTATGACCGCGAACACGACAGCGACGGCAAGCTTGACCCGGGCCGGGACCGACCGTTCGGAGAACCCAGGAAACAGGGCCACGACAGGGCCCACGCGAAGAAAGACAAGTGCGTGCAGCCAGAACAGGTCCAGCCATAGGTCAAGAGCGACGGACGCGCTCGTCATGTCTCGACCACGCCGACGAGAGAGGGTTTGGCCTCCCAGCCGACCTCCTCGAAAGACAGCACTGGGTTGGAGATATTGCGCGCCGCCATGACCGTTCGCAGGAACCGCCGGCGAATCGTGGATGTGACGAGCGCCGGATACAGCCCTTGCTCGCCTGCCTTGGACAAGGCTGCCGAGATATTCTCGGTCAGGTTGTTGAAGGTTTCGGGCGGCAGGGCCACATCCGGCGCGCCCCGGTCGCTTTCCACCTGGTAGGTTGAAAATGTCTCTTCCCAGCCGGGCGCCAACTGGATGACGGGCAGCGCCCCGTCGTCGCGCTGCAACCCCGCAACGAGTTGAAAGCCTAGACGTTGACGAACGTGTTCGCAGATCGCCTCCGGCGAGGCGCTGGAGGTGCGGGCCTCGGCCACGGCTTCGAGGATCAGGCCCATGTTGCGGATCGAGACCTGTTCGGCCAGCAGCAGGCGCAGAACCCGGTGCAGCAGATCGGGCGGGACGCGATCGGGGATCATTTCGTCCAGCATTCGCCTGTTCGCCTCTGCCCGGTCGTGATCCGACAGGCGGGTCATCTCGTCCAGCACGCGGCGCATGGCCTTCATCGTCAGAAGGCGGCTCAGGTTCTGGCGGATGGTTTCCAGAAGATGGGTTGCCATGACCTCGGCGGGTGCGACGATGGTGGCCCCGGCCAGCGCCGCATCGTCGCGGGCCTCCACCGCGATCCAGCGCGCCGGCGCCCCGTAAACAGGCTCGGTCACCGCTTCCCCAGCCGGCAAATCCGCCCCGGATTGCGGATCGAGCGCCAGGACACGATCAGGCCGCAAGGTCGCCTTGGCCTGCTCGACACCCTGCACCTGGATCACGTAGGCCCCGTGCGGCAGGCCGGGATCATCCGTCAGCCGGATCTCGGGGAGCACGAGGCCAAAGCTGGTGGCGACGTGCCGGCGCATGTTCGAGATCCGCGCATCGAGCCCCGTGCCCGGATCGAGGACCATGTTGATCAGATCCGGCGAGAATTCGACATGGATGTCATCGAGATCGAGGATGTCTGCGATCGGCGGCTCGGATGGGCCAGCGGGCATGTCCTCGGCTTCTGCCCGTGACGGGCCGTCCGCGCGGCTTTGACGATGCAGCCAGAAGGCCAGCGCCCCGAGGGTGGCACCGCCGAGGATGAAGGGCAGGAAAGGCAGCCCCGGCACAAGCGCGAAGAGCCCCATGAGAACCGCGACCGTCGCCAAGGCAGCCGGGTGACGCCCGACCTGGTCCGCGATCGCGAGATCGGTGGAGCCGTGGGTGCCGCCCCGCGCCAGCAGGAGCGCCGATGCGATCGAGATCACGACGGCGGGGATCTGCGTGACCAGCCCGTCGCCGACGGTCAGGATGGCATAGGTTTCAAAGGCGGTCGCAAGGGCCATCCCGTGCACGACCGTGCCCATCACAAGCCCCATCACCAGGTTCAGAAGCGTGATGAGAAGCCCCGCGACCGCATCGCCCTTGACGAATTTCGACGCGCCGTCCAGCGAGCCGAAGAAGGTGGTTTCCTGCTGCTCGCGTTCGCGCCGCTGCTTGGCTTCTTCGTGGTTGATCGCCCCGGCCGACATGTCGCTGTCGATCGCAAGCTGCTTGCCCGGCATCCCGTCCAACGCGAAGCGCGCGCCAACCTCGGCCATGCGGGCGGCGCCCTTCGTGATGACCATGAAATTTACGATCAGCAACACGCCGAAGACAACGAGTCCGAGAAAGACGCTGCCGCCCATGATGAAATTCGCAAACCCCTCGATCACGTCGCCGGCGGCGGATGTGCCGGTGTGGCCTTGTCCGATGATTAGCTTGGTCGAGGAGACATTGAGCGACAGGCGCAGCATCAGCGACGCCAGAAGGATGGTCGGAAACGCCGAAAAATCGAGCGGTCTTTCGATGAACAACGTGATCGTGAAGATCAGGATCGCCAGCGCGAAAGAGGCCGCGAGACCGATATCCAGGACCCATGACGGCATGGGCAGGATCATCATCACGATGATGGCCATGAGCGCCAGCGCCAGCAAGATGGTCGGCTGGAACAGCCGGCCCGCTTGAACTGCGATCATCGCTGCGGTCCTTCGGCAGAGGCAAAAAGCGAGGCGACCCGCCCGTTCCCGAGCGGAACCAGAGACCCCGGCGCGCGTTCAGCGGACGTGTTGCGCAAGAGGGGGTAGGTGTTCAGGGTCTTGCCTGACGTTTCAGGTGCCGGGGCTGCGGCGGGCGGGATGGTCGTGTCCGTGTGACCGGCCCTGGGCGGGTCCGACAGCGCGGCGAGGATCCTGTCGAAGCGTGCGATGTAACGCCGGGCGTATCGGGGTGTTCTTGAATGATACGCTCCGGCGGCACGGGACCAGTCGCCCGTTTCGGCGTGCAACGATTTCAGGAAACGCGCCGCGTAGCGCGCGTTCTCGACAGGGTCGAACATCTGGTCGATCGAACGAAACGCCTGTCCGTGCCATTTGTAGTTGATTTGAAAACAACCCACATCAAAGCTGCGGGCGCCACGTTTGAAATGGTGAAACACATAGGCGCGCGCCTTGTCTTCGGTTGGAAACCACCGGCCTTCGCCCTCCATGTTGACCGTCCAGGGCCAGGGTTCGAGCACGTTGTTGCGCGCGCGCCCGGTCTCTGTCCGGGTGATCGAGCGCAAGACCATGACCGGCACGCCGCTTTCCTTGGCAGCGATCTGCGCGGCGCGGTCGCACAGCGTCGAAACCGCAGACACGGCCGGCGTTGCGGCCAGCCATGCCGTGACAAGGACGGGGGCGACATGCCGGCCGGCGAGGGCGTGCAGATACAAGGAAGAAGGTTTCCGAAGCGGCCGGCATCCGGCTCGTGGTGCGGTCAGGTCCAAGGTTTTCATCCTCGCGCGTGCGCATACTGCGGTCTGCCGACGAGGCTAGATCAAGGTTGTTGAGATTCGGTAAGCGAGAGCGGGGAAACGGCGGTGAGCTCCGACACACTCGGCCCCTGGTTCCGGTTCAACAGCGCTTCGAGCGCGTCGCGCATCCGTTCGCTGCGCTCGAGAAGCGCGCGGTTGCCCGCAAGCGAGGCGTCTTGTTGACCGTTACCGGGGGCCGCTGTGTCGGCGAGCACGTCGCGCAACTTTTGCAGGGCCGGATCGTCGGTCGCGCCGAGGCGCGCCCATTCCTCACCTTGCCATGCTTCTGTCTGGGCCGCCTCTTCCAGCCCGGCGGACCGGTAGAGTGCCTGTGCCGCATCATGCTGCCCCATCATGCTGCGGGCACGGGCACGCAACGCATTGGCCGCTTTGTCGCTGCGCCCGATCAGATCGGCTTCGGCCTGCCTGGGCCGGCCGGCATCCAGGGCCGCCCGCGCGCGCAACAATTGCCGTTCCTCCTCAAGCGCACCATCTGCAGGCGCGGCCACGAAAACACGTGCACGTTCTGGAAAACCAAGATCCAGCAACCGGGTCGCCACGGCATTGGCAGCGCGCTGCTCGAGATCCCGGGCTGGACCCATATTCCCCGAAAGGGCGTGCCGGGCGAACGCCACGTCGTCGGCCTTCTGCGCCAGCAGGTGCGCCACGGTGGATCGGGTTCCTGCGATGTCAGGGCCGATCCGTTCGGTCTCGTTCCGCAGGGTTCGAAACGCCTCATCGAAAGCTTCGGAGGCCGCAAGCGCGGCGACATGGGCCTGCGCAAGATCCTGACCAAGCGGGTCGTCACGGTATTGCGCGGCGTAGGCGCCAACCAGTTGCGCATGTTCGAACGATAGCGGCTCACCGTTGGCAATGTGGGTATCGACCAAAAGCAGCAATGCCTCGGCGGAGGGTTCCGAGTTGCTTTCCGCCACTTCCACGATCGGGGCCCTGGCCTCGGCCTCTTGGCCTTCCGCGATATCAACTTCGGCCCGCGCTAGCTTCGCTGCGGGGGACGGTTCCGCCCTGCCACGTTCTGTTATATCGAGAATCCGGCGCGCCACGTCTCGATCCCCAGAGGTCGCGATCCTTTCGGCGACCATCGGGCCCAGATAGCCACGCAGGTGCGCCGGCAGGGCATTGAAGGCCCTGGTGACGGCCTTCTTGTCCAGCCGCGCCCCTGCCGGAACCGACGGCACCGACAGAACCGCCCAGAGCGCCCCGGCGGTCGAGCATTCCAGCTGCCTTGCAAAAAACCCGTCGGCTGGAGGTCGCCCCCCTTCGAGGATCGTCGCCATTTCCAACAGCATCCTGCGGTCGGGGTGGTCAGTGACAAGGCGGAGGGTCGCGGCAGCCTCGGCACCGAAACCGAAATGAATATAAAGGCGCGCCAGCTCGAGCACCGCCGCGGTGTTCGTTCTGTCAAGATCGGAGGTCAAACTGGCTCGCGCGGCTCCGACCTGGGCCGCGAAAGGCGCGTCTGCCGCCCAGGCGCGAACATCCAGTCTCTGATCGGAAAGACAGGCATCCGCGCCGATTGCCGTCACCGCCTCGTTCAAGGCCGCCAACATCTCGCGGTCGATACTGGTTTCGGCGCGCAGGTTGATGTTGCGAGGGGCGCGCGCGGCCTCGTCGGCCTGACGGGCAGACGGTGGTTCTTCTCTCTCGGCAATCGTGTTGGGATCAGGCTCGGTTGGCGACACGCCCACTGGCGGCCAAGACGGTGACAGCAGACCCTGCGATGCGGCGCGGCCGACCTGCCGGGTCAGCCGATGGCGCAGACTGAGCATCATGTCGCGTCGGAGGCCGTTTTCGGGCTCTGCGGTTCCTCCCGGCGGTTGCGGTGAGGCAAGGGCCTGCGCCGCCAGCGCCGCCGCCGCGGACGGGGGCGGGTCTGGCGCTTTGCCGGCGGGTTTATTGGCCAAGGCGGGCTGCTGCGAGGCGGGCTCTTCCTTGGCGGCTGCGAGCGGGTCCCGGATGTCCAGCACCAGCATCGATTCCCCATGCCAGAAACCGGTGATGTCGCAATCGCAATTCAGGGTCAGGATCAGACCAGCGGCACCTGGGGCCGCACCGATCCCGGCCAACCGGGATCCAGAGATCCGGGCGAATACGGCGCTTGTGTCAAATGCGCCGACATCACCCTCAAGCGAGATCTTCGCCTTGGCGCCATCGCGTTTGACAGACCAGTCGACACGATCCGGCAGCGCCAGGGTGAGGCGGGTGAAATCCGCGTGTTCCCCCGAGCGAACCGGGATGGATCGGGCCGAGGCCAACGCCGGAAGACAGGCAAGGACGAGAAGAAGGCACAGCCGCATCATGCCGCATCCTGCTTGACTGTTTTGAGAGCCTCTTCGAGATCGGAAAAGCTCGGCCGGTAGTGGGACGGCGTATTCTGGCGGCCGACCTCGATACAGATATTCGTTGCATGGTTGTACAGATTCGCGACCAGAACCTCGCGGATAAGCTGGTAGAAATGTCTGTCTTCCTCGACGACCGCCTTTACCTTCCCTGCGAATGGCCCGACAAATCCGTACGAGAGGAAAACGCCCAGAAACGTCCCGACAAGAGCGCCGCCGATCATCTTGCCCAAGATTTCCGGCGGCTGGTCAATCGACGCCATCGTCTTGATGACGCCCAGAACGGCGGCAACGATTCCCAGCGCCGGCAACCCGTCGGCCATGGTCTGCAATGCGTGGCTGGAATGAAGCGCGTGGTGCAAATTGGCCTCCATGCGCTTTTCAAGCACCTCTTCGACCTGGTGCGGATCATCGTAGTTCATCGAGGCAGACCGCAGCGTATCGCTTATCAGCGCAACGGCTTCGGTATCGGATTGAATCTTGGGGTACTTGCCGAAAATGGCGGACTCGCCCGGTGCCTCGATATGTTCTTCGACCGCCACGGGATTCTGACGCGCCAGGCGAATCAGTTCGAAGAGCAGGCAGAGCAGGTCGCGATAATCCTCTGGTTTCCATTTCGGCCCCTTGAAGACCTTTCCGACATCCTTGAGCGTGTGTTTCACGGCTGGAATATCGTTGCTTATCAGGAACGCGCCCACGGCCGCGCCGCCGATCATCATCATTTCGAAAGGCAAGGCGTTGAGGATGATGCCCAGCTTGCCGCCCGCCGCCATATACCCGCCAAAAACCATGGCAAAGATAACGAAAATACCGACGATTCCGATCATTGGAAACTTCCCTGGTTGAGCGGCATCCAGATTGGCATCTCCGGGTTAAGAAAGACTGATCCCGCGGCCTTACTCGGTGGGGGCGTTCGCGTTTCGCCCGGCAAGGACCACGCTGAAGCTATGGGCGGCAGCAGGACTGAGATTGGCCATGACGCCGGCAGCCGCCTCGGGCCGCATGCGGCCCAGAAAGCCCGCCGCGAAATTGGGATCCATCTGCTCGAACAGGGCCGCGGCCTGCTTGGGCTTCATGCTTTCATAGACCTTGGTAAGGCGGTCCAGATCGCTTTCGGCGGCGGTTTCGGCATAGGCGAGGGTGGTTCGCAATTGGTCTTCCGCCGCCCTGAGCTCGGCCAGCTTTCTTGAAACCTCGCGATCGGCGACCTCAAGCGCCTGCATCCGGTCGCTTATCGAAGCCTCGGCGCTTTGAATGCGGGCTTCGCGCGCGGCGAACGCATTGAGCAACTCGGCAATGTCGGGCGGCGTCTGGCAACTCTGTGAGGGCGCGCTGGCCAAGGCGCTTACATCCACATCTGCCGTTTCAGAGACACGCGCCAACGCCTCGCCAGCGCCAGCGCCCAGCCTGATGGCCGCCGAGGCCAGAAGAAGCCCGGCCAGCATCATCAGCGGCCCGCGCGCCGATTTTCGCTTCTGACGCTTCTTGTTCGCACGGCCCCGAATCATGAAGCTTCACCCAGCTGATCGCGGTGACGTTTGAACACCGGCTCTGCCGGCGGCGCATCCGGGGCCGGTGGCGGTGTTTCGGACCGCCTTTCAGCCGGCAGGTCATGCATCGACGCAACCAACAGTTCAAGCCGCTTTGCCACGCTTTCGGCGCGGTCCGTCAACCCGTCCAGCGAATGGGTCGAAGCGTCCGCGGTCTGCTGCGCGGCCGCGAGAGCCTTGGTCAGATCGTCGACTTGCGCAGACAGGACCGCCACCGCACCGCCGACGCCGTTTTCCAGGTCATTGAAGCGCGCCAGGCGCCGCGCCAGGATGAAACAGTAGAAGCCGGCGCCCAACGCGCCCGCCACCAGAAGAATGTCTGCAATTGTCTGCATTTTCTTGCCTCAGTTGAGAACGAATTCCATGATGAGCAGATCGCTGACCCGGTCCCCGCCGGTCACGATCTGGACGCGACGCAGCATCTGGGCACGCAACCGCACCATCGAGACGGTTTCCGTCAAATCCTCAAGACGCAGCGCACGCAGATAAGTGTTGAGCACGTCAACGACCCTCGGCATCAGGATCTCGACCTCGGATTTGTGGGCGCTGGCGACTTCGAGCTGCGCCCGAAACCGCAAGACGCGATTCGCGTCCTTGCCTGTCAGCGAGACGATCAGGGGCTCGACCGGGACGAACGCCACGTCCGGCATTGCGCCGATCCTTGCGGCCTCGACCGGTTTGGCCGGCACCTCTTCGGTGGTGCCCAGCTTGAGGAGCATGCCTGACTGCACCGCGTAGAACCCACCGCCAGCACCGGCCAAAGCCAAGACCATCCCCAAAAGCAATGGTGCCTTCGAGCCGCTTTTCCCGGGCGTTTTCTCCGCGCTGTTGGTATCCGACATGCTGCATTCCTCGGAAAGTGATCGTTGCCGACTATAAGCCGGCAGGGACTAACCGATTGTTAAGCCTGATCGGGGAAAACTCGCCTCATGAACGGCAGTAGGCCGGGAGCAGGAGGCGAAGACTTGCAACAACTCGCAACTCTCTGGACCGCACTGGACACACGGCGGCGCATCATCGTTGGTCTGGCAACAGTGGCGGTGTTCGCGGCCGTCCTGGCGCTTGCGCGCATGGCATCGACGCCCAGCATGGCGTTGCTCTATTCGGGCCTTGAAAACGGTGCCGCGGGGGATGTCGTCGCAGCACTCGAACAGCGGGGCGTTGCCCACGAGGTGCGCGGCGGGGCGATTTTCGTGGACGCGGCACGGCGCGACGCCCTGCGCATGACACTGGCTACCGAAGGCCTGCCGGCAAACACGGCGCAGGGTTATGAGCTGCTGGATGGATTGTCCGGCTTTGGCACGACATCGCAGATGTTCGATGCCGCCTATTGGCGTGCCAAGGAAGGCGAGCTGGCGCGCACGATCGTGGCGCATCCTGCGATCAGCAGCGCGCGGGTCCATATCGCGACGACCGGCTCCAATCCCTTCCAGCGTGACGTGCAGGCCAGCGCGTCGGTCATGATCACGTCGTCGCCGGGCGCGATCACCCCGGTCCATGCCCGGGCGCTCAAGTTCCTTGTGGCCTCGGCGATCGCCGGCCTTGCACCAGAGGATGTCTCGATCATCGACAGCGCGAGCGGGCTGATCGGCGGTGCGGAAGACGTGCCCGTTCACGCGCCCGACGACCGCGCGGAAGCGATGCGGAAACGAATCGAACGTCTTCTCGAAGCCCGGGTCGGCCCCGGCAACGTGGTGGTCGAAGTCAGTGTCGATACGGTCACGCGGGCCGAATCCCTGCGCGAACGCCGCGTCGATCCCGAATCGCGGGTCGCGATCAGCACGGAAACGGAAGAGCGATCCGATACCGCCCAAGACGAAGGTGACGGAGGGGTTACCGTTGCCTCCAACCTGCCGGACGGGGACGCGGGTGGTTCCGAGACTTCGCAAAGCCAATCCACGCAAACGCGAGAACGCGTCAATTACGAGGTCTCGGAAACCGAACGTGAAGTCGTGATGCAGCCCGGGGCGATAAAACGCCTTACAATTGCCGTGCTGGTCAATGGCACGGTCGTCACCGGCCCGGACGGCACCGACAGCTTTCAGCCCCGCCCGGACGACGAACTCTCGGCCCTGCGCGATCTGGCGGCCTCGGCTGTCGGATATGATGAGACACGCGGAGACGTGATCACCATCAAGACGATGGAGTTCGAGCCGGTTGCGCCTCAAGGGACCAGTGCGGAACCTTCCATTTTCGACACGCTATCGCTTGATGTGATGTCGCTTGTGCAAGCTGCGGTCCTTGCGGTGGTGGCCCTCGTTCTCGGGCTTTTCGTGGTGCGCCCCGTGCTTTTGCGGCCAAAGGGATTCGCACCGCCGCAACTGACGCCTCCAGCCCCGCGACCTTCATCCGAGCAGAACTCCACGGAAGCACTGACCGGTGAAATCGAAACCGGCGATATGGACCCCGCACGACTCTCGATCGTATCGCAGGCGTCCGGCGACCCCGACATGTCAAACGGCGCTCTGACCCCGCTGTCCCGGCAGCCGAACGATCCGGTCGAACGCCTGCGGGCCATGATCGGGGAGCGTCAGGAAGAAACTGTCGAGATCCTCCGAAGCTGGCTCGAAGGCGAAGAGGAGAACGCCTGATGTCAATTGCCCATCTTCTTGAGGATTTCGATGCGTTCCTTCCCGGCACGCCGGTTTCGATGACTGATCTGTCGGTCGAGGAAATCCGGCTGGAAGCCTTCGAGAAAGGCTACCAGGCCGGCTGGGACGATGCGGTCAAGGCACAGCAGGAAGACAGCCGGGCGATCTCGGCGGATCTGCAACAGAATTTGCAGGATCTGTCATTCACCTATGCCGAGGCGCGCAACGCGGTCATCGATTCGCTCGCACCGCTAATCCGGCAGATGGTCA
>JAASSQ010000225.1 GCA_021767845.1 Roseovarius sp.
GATGATGCAGGTGGGGCACATCGGCTTGCGCGCCTTGCAGTGGTAGCGGCCGTGCAGGATCAGCCAGTGATGCGCGTGCTGTTGGAAATCCACGGGAATGTTGTCTTCGATGGCGCGCTCGACGGCCACGACATCCTTGCCCGGGCAGATTCCGGTCCGGTTGCCGACACGGAAGATATGCGTGTCCACCGCCTGCGCGGGGTAATGCCACCACATGTTCAGCACCACATTGGCGGTCTTGCGGCCCACGCCGGGCAGCGCCTGCAACGCGGCGCGGGAATTGGGCACCTCGCCGTCATAGTCCTCGACCAGGATGCGCGACAGCTTCATGACGTTTCTTGCCTTGTTTCGGTAAAGGCCGATCGTCTTGATATGCTCGATCAGCCCTTCCTCGCCCAGGTCCAGCATCTTCTGCGGGGTGTCGGCGATCTTGAAGAGCTCGCGCGTCGCCCGGTTCACACCCACATCGGTGGCCTGTGCCGAGAGCGCCACCGCCACGACCAGCGTATAGGCGTTCACATGCTCCAGCTCGCCCTTGGGTTCGGGATCGGCCGCCTGGAAACGGCTGAAGATCTCGCGGATCGTGTGGTAATCGAGCTGTCTGGCCATGCGCGCGGTATGCCCCGAAACCCGGCAATGCGCAACATTCGGGTCGCGCGGCCCATGGCGGGAACGTAAGGTTGCGCCGAGCCAAGAAGGGGAACCCGATGACGGACGAGCGCCAGGACCGATACCACTACCAGGTGATGCGCCGCGCGCTGGACCTGATCGACGCGGCGGGCGGACCCGTACCGCTGGAGGATCTGGCCCGCGACATGCAGATGAGCCCCGCGCATTTCCAGCGGGTCTTCTCGGCCTGGGTGGGCGTGTCTCCGAAACGCTATCAGCAATACCTGACGCTGGAACACGCCAAGACCCTGCTGGCGGAGCGCCACACCGTGCTGGAGACCTCCCAGGCTGCCGGTCTGTCGGGAACGGGGCGGCTGCACGACCTGTTCCTGCGGTGGGAGGCGATGAGCCCCGGCGAATTCGCCCGGCGCGGGCGGGGGCTGACGATCCGTCATGGCTGGTTCGACAGCCCCTTCGGCGAGGTGCTGGCCATGGGCACCGACAAGGGACTGTGCGGCCTAGCCTTTGCCGAGGAATGCGGGCGGGACGCCGCCTGGCAGGACATGGCCGGGCGTTGGCCCGAAGCGCGGTTCGAGGACGATCCCGCCGCCGTCGCCCCCTGGGTCGAGGCCGCATTCACCGGGCGCGGGGACGCGGCGCTGCACATGATCGGCGCGCCGTTCCAGATCAAGGTCTGGGAGGCGCTTTTGCGCGTGCCCACCGGGCATGTGACGACCTATTCCGACATCGCGCAGGCCATCGGATCGCCCCGCGCGGTGCGTGCCGTGGGCACGGCGGTGGGCCGCAACCCGGTCAGTTTCCTGATCCCGTGTCACCGGGCCTTGCGCAAATCCGGCGGGCTTGGCGGCTACCACTGGGGCCTGCCCGTGAAGCGCGCGATGCTGGCATGGGAAAGCGCCCGCGCCGAGGGGTGAACACCCCCGATTGGCGGATTGATGCCGAAAATTCCCCCCGATTGCCCTTGGGCGAGGCCGTTGCATTGCTTATTGTCACGTCAGACCCGAACGGACGGGCCAACAACGAGGCTTTTCTATGACGCGAGCACGAACCCCGATTCTTTTCCTGGCCGGTGCCTCCCTTCTGGCCGTGTCGGCCTGCACCGATCCGGCTACGGTCGGCCAGCCGAACCCCAACCAGAAGGCCCAGCAGGGCGCGCTTCTGGGGGGCCTGCTGGGTGCGGGCCTGGGCGCGGCGGTCAGCGACGACAAGGGCAAGGGCGCGGCGATCGGCGGCGTTCTGGGCGCGGCCGGCGGCGCGGTCTATGGCAACATGCTGGACCAGCAGGAGGCGCAGCTGCGCCGGGAGCTGGAAAACGAGCGTGTGCAGATCACCAACACCGGCGACCGCCTGATCGTGACCATGCCGCAGGACATCCTGTTCGACGTGGACAGTGCCACCGTGCGGCCGGGCCTGCGCGCCGACCTGATGACCGTGGCCGACAGCCTGCGCGATTACCCCGACTCCACCGTGCAGGTGGTGGGCCATACCGACAACACCGGCGATGCGGGCTACAACCAGCGCCTGTCCGAGCGCCGCGCCAATGCTGTGGCCGACGTGCTGATGAATGGCGGCGTCCGCTTCGACCGCATCCAGACCTATGGCCGCGGCGAGAACCAGCCGGTCGCGAACAACCTGACCGAAGAGGGCCGTGCCCAGAACCGCCGCGTCGAGATCGTGATCCTGCCCAACGCGGCCTGATCCCGCGCGGCAGTAAATGAAAAACCCCGGCAAGGCGCTGCCCTGCCGGGGTTTGTTTTGCGCCCAGGGGCGCGGTTCACATGGCCTCGATCATCTCGGCCTGTCGAACGATCACCTCGGCCTGCTTGATCGAGGCAATATCGACCAGGCGGCCCTTGTAGGTGGTGGCGCCTTCGCCGCGGGTCTTGGCCTCTTCCATCGCCTGAAGGATTTCGCGCGCTTCCTGAACGGCCTCGTCCGAGGGCGTGAAGATCTCGTTGGCAAGCGCGATCTGCTTGGGATGGATCGCCCATTTGCCGACCATGCCCAGGGTGGCCGAGCGGCGGGCCTGGGCGCGGAACCCTTCGTCATCCGAGAAATCGCCGAACGGGCCATCGACCGGCAGCAAGCCGTGGGTGCGGCAGGCGGCGACGATGGCGGTCTGCGCCCAGTGCCACGGGTCGGACCAGTATTTCGCCCCGTCATGCAGCATGTAGTAGTTTTCCTGCGTGCCGCCGATACCCGTGGTGGCCATGCCCATCGAGGCGGCGAAATCCGCCGCGCCGAGGCTCAGCGCCTGCATCCGGGGGCTGGCGGCGGCGATCTCCTCGACATGGGCGATGCCGGCGGCGGATTCGATGATCGCCTCGAAGGTGATGCGCTTCTGCCGGCCCTTCGCGGCCTCGATCGAGGTGACCAGCGCATCGACGGCGTAGATGTCGGCCGCGCAGCCCGCCTTGGGGATCATGATCTGGTCCAGCCGGTCGCCCGCCTGCTCCAGCAGATCGACGACATCGCGATACCAGAACGGCGAGTCGAGCCCGTTGATCCGCACCGACAGGTACTTGTTGCCCCAATCCACCTCGTTGATGGCCTGGACGGTGTTGGCGCGGGCGACTTCCTTGTCGCCGGGCGAGACCGAATCCTCGAGGTCGATATTGATGACATCCGCCGCGCTGGCGGCCATCTTCTCGAACAGCTTGGTGTTCGAGCCGGGCCCGAATAGCTGGCAACGGTTGGGACGGGCGGGCGCCGGGGGTTGCAGGCGGAAGCTCATGGCGGATGACCTCTTTCCAAATGTTTCGCAAACGATCGCCTGATCGGTATGAAATTGCGCGCGCACCCGCAACCCGATTCTGCACGGCAGCATTGCCGCACGGGGGGCCGCGCCGTGGAATCCCGGCACCGGCCACACTGGTTTCCACGACCGGAAATGGCTATCACCCTCTGGGAGAATCGAAGAAATCCAAGCCCGCATCCGCCGTTACGACTGGCGACGCCAACCACGGAGATCCCATGCGCAGGGCCCTGATCGACAACTGGTCGCTCTTCGCCGGCATCCTGATGCTCATGGTGGCGAACGGGCTGATGATGACGCTGCTGACCATTCGAGGCGCCGAGCTGGGTTTCTCCTCGACGGTGATCGGCATCATGCAGGCCGGATACCCCGCCGGTGCCCTTCTGGGCACGGTGATCGCGCCACGATTGATCGAGGGCACGGGGCATGTCCGGTCCTTCGCTGCCCTCGCGTCGCTGTGCTCGATCTCGGCCATCGTGCACCTATTGACGAAAGACCCTTACAGCTGGACCGCGATGCGGGTTCTGGCGGGTTTCTGTTTTCCGGGCCTCTATGTCATCACCGAAAGCTGGCTGAATGCCGAGGTGGAAAACCACCAGCGCGCACAGGTGCTTTCGGTCTATTTCTTCGCGCAGTTCGGCGGGCAGGCCTTCGGGGCCGCACTGATCGGCCTGCCCGATGTGACCGTCACTGTTCTGTTCGGCACTGTGTCCATCCTGATTTCCCTGTCGATCGTGCCGCTGCTTCTGACCGCGGGCGACCCGCCGGAATACGAAGCGCCCGAACGGATGCCGATCCGAACCTTGCTGAGCATCTCGCCGGTCGCGGTCAGCGGCTCTCTTCTTTCGGGGATCACCATGGGCGCCCTGTTCGCCGCGGCGCCGCTCTATGGCCTTGCGGCCGGCATGTCGCGCGGCGAGGCCGCGAATATTTCCGTGGCGCTGACGCTTGTGGGGGCCTTGGCGCAATACCCGGCCGCCTATGTCGCCGACCGTTTCGACCGGCGCGCCGCGCTGATCGGCCTGTCCGCCATCGGGATCGTGGCTGTCGCCTATTCGCTGATGCAGGACAGCGAGACCGCGCTGGTGCTTCGGCTGGCCATCATGGGAGCCGCCTGCGTGCCCGTCTATTCGGTCTGCCTGGCGCATGCCAATGACCAGTTGCGCCGCTCGCAGGTCGTGGCCGCTGGCGGCGCGATGGCCTTTTCGCTGAATGCAGGCTTGTTCGTGGGTGTGTTCACAGGCCCGGCGATCATGGACGCCGGGGGCGAGACCGGCCTGATGGTCTATCTTCTGGCTCTTTTCTGCCTGACTTTGTCGATCACGCTGGTCCGCCGCGTGCGCCGTGCGGCACCGGAAGAAACCGGCCGCGTTCTCACGGTGGGCAGCTTCGGGCAGCCGCAGACCGCCTATTGGAGCGCCGAGGCAATGGCCGAGGAAGGGCAGGAAGCGCAGGACAAATCTTCGGAATAAATGGCGATCTGACGGACAATCTTGCGCCGGTTTGACAGTGAAGCAAGAATTCAAACAGGATATCGCGCCAGATCCATCAGAAACTACC
>JAASSQ010000226.1 GCA_021767845.1 Roseovarius sp.
CGGGTGTTCATCAACACCGATGTCTGCGAGGGCTGCGGCGATTGCGGCGTTCAGTCGAACTGCGTGGCGATCACGCCGGTGGAGACCGAACTGGGCCGCAAGCGCGCCATCGACCAATCCGCCTGCAACAAGGATTTCAGCTGTCTAAATGGGTTCTGCCCGTCCTTCGTGACGCTTTCGGGTGCCAAGATCCGCAAGGAGGCGGCCAGCGACCTGGAACTGCCCGATCTGCCCGACCCAGACCTGCCGGCGATCGACGGCACGCATAACGTGGTCATCACCGGCGTCGGCGGCACCGGTGTCGTGACGATCGGCGCGGTTCTGGCGCAGGCCGCGCAACTGGATGGCAAGGGCGCGGGCATGATGGAGATGGCCGGCCTCGCCCAGAAGGGCGGCGCGGTGCATATCCACTGCCGGCTTGCCGACAGCCCCGCCGACATCAGCGCGATCCGCGTGGCCACCGGCGAGGCCGACGCCCTGATCGGCGGCGACCTGGTGGTCAGCGCGGGCGCCAAGACGCTTGGCCTGATGCGGGCGGGGCGCACGGGGGCCGTGGTCAACAGCCACGAGATCATCACCGGCGATTTCACCCGCGACACCGAGTTCCGCCTGCCGACGGGGCGGCTGCAATCGGCGCTGACGGACAAGCTGGGCGAGGACGTGCAGCTGTTCGACGCGCATGAGCTGGCGCGGGTGACGATGGGGGATTCGATCTTCTCGAACATGATCGTTTTCGGGGCGGCCTGGCAGCGGGGGCTGATCCCGGTCAGCTTCGACGCGATTGCCGGGGCGATCGAGCTGAACGGCGCGGCGGTGCCGCAGAACCTGCGCGCCTTCGAGATCGGCCGGTGGGCCGCCGTCTGTCCCGAGGAGGCCGCCCGCCACCTGCGCCCGAGCGTGGTGGAAAAGCCGCGCAGCCTGGACGAAAAGATCGCCTATCGCGCCGATCACCTGGTGGTCTACCAGGGCAAGCGGCTGGCCAGACGCTATCGCCGGATGCTGGAGCGGATCGAGGACCCGGCCCTGCGCGAGGCGGTGGCGAAGGGCTATCACAAGCTCTTGGCCTACAAGGATGAATACGAGGTGGCCCGCCTGCTGCTGGAGACGCGCGACAAGGCGCGCGCGGAATTCGACGGCGATTTCGACATGACGTTCCACCTGGCCCCGCCGCTTCTGGCCAAGACGGGGCCGGACGGGCGGCCCAAGAAGCGCGCGTTCGGGGCGTGGATGGAACGGCCCTTGCGGATTGTCGCGAGGCTCAAGCGCCTGCGGGGCACACCGTTCGATCCCTTCGGCTATACCGCCGAGCGCCGAATGGAGCGTGACCTCATCAAGCAATACGAGCGCGATATGGACGAGGTTCTGCCCAAGCATGACGCCGCAACCCATGACGCGATCGTGGCGCTGGCCGAACTGCCCCTGCAAATCCGCGGCTTCGGCCCGGTGAAGCAGGCAAACGCCGAGCAGGCGGCCAAGCGGCGCGAGGAATTGCTGGCCACGATCCGGGCCGGCGGGGCGCCGATGGCGCAGGCGGCCGAGTAGCTGTCATCGAAACGTCACGCGCGGCGGGCAAAACGGCTGCGCGACCGCAACGGGGCGGTCGCGTTGATCGGGACGGACCACCATGCAGCCAACGCGGCAGATCGCGCGCGATATCAGCTATGCCCACTCGGCCCGGACACGGGGCGGGCGGGCCGTCATTCGCACCATGGAGACCCTGACCGGGCGATTGCGGCTTATCAAGCGGGCGCGCGGCTATGAACGCGACCTGGAGCAGGGCCGCGATTTCTGGGAGGTGATGGTCGAACGCTATGGCCTGACGCTGGACGTGATCGGCGGCAGCCTTGACAGCATCCCGCGCGACGGGCCGCTGATCATGGTGGCCAACCATCCCTACGGTATCCTGGATGGGTTGATGATGGGCAATCTCCTCAGCCGGACGCGGGGCGATTTCCGCGTTCTCGCCCATCAGGTGTTCCGCAAGGCCGAGGACCTGAACCGCGTGATCCTGCCGATCAGTTTCGCCGAGACCAAGGAGGCGGTGCGCCTGAACCTGAAGACGCGCAAGGCAGCGCTGGACTACTTGGGGCAGGGCGGTGCGGTGGGGATTTTCCCTGGCGGCACGGTCAGCACGGCGGCGAGGCCCTTCGCGCAACCGATGGACCCCGGCCGGCGCGGGTTCACGGCGCGGATGGTGGCCAAGTCGGGGGCCACGGTCGTGCCGGTGTTCTTTGACGGGCACACCAGCCGGCTTTTCCAACTGGCCAGCCACCTGCATTACACGCTGCGCATGGGGCTTCTGCTCAAGGAGTTCGGCGCGCGGGTGGATAGCCAGGTCCGGGTGGTGATCGGGGAACCCCTGGGCCGGGCGGCGCTGGAGGCGCACAGGGGGGATACGAAATCGCTTATGGCGTTCTTGCGTCACACGACGTATGACCTTGCCCCGAGGCCGGTCGATCCTGCGATGACGGGCTTCGAGTTCGAATGACATCGCAAGGGCGCGGACCATGGCGGTTGGGATTTTCGACAGCGGGCTGGGTGGCCTGACGGTGCTGGACGCGGTGCAGAAGCGGCTACCGGACGTGCCGTTCGTGTATTTCGGGGACAATGCGCATGCGCCTTACGGGGTGCGCGATGCCGATGATGTCTATGCGCTGACCACGCGCGGGGTGGAGCGGCTGTGGGATGCGGGCTGCGACCTGGTGATCCTGGCGTGCAACACGGCGAGCGCGGCCGCCCTGCGGCGGATGCAGGAATCCTGGGTGCCGCGCGACAAGCGGGTGCTGGGCGTTTTTGTTCCATTGATCGAAGCCCTTACCGAGCGGCAGTGGGGCGACAACTCGCCGCCGCGCGAGGTTGCGGTCAAGCATGTGGCGTTGTTCGCGACACCGGCCACGGTCAGCAGCCGGGCGTTCCAGCGGGAACTGGCGTTCCGCGCGATCGGGGTCGATGTTGAGGCGCAGGCCTGTGGTGGCGTGGTGGATGCCATCGAGGAGGGCGACATGATCCTGGCCGAGGCGCTGGTGCGGTCCCATGTCGATGCGCTCAAGCGCAAGATGCCCCGGCCCGAGGCCGCGATCCTGGGCTGCACGCATTACCCCTTGATGCAAGAGGTGTTCCAGGAGGCGCTGGGCGATGAGGTGGCGGTCTACAGCCAGGCGAACCTGGTGGCCGAGAGCCTGGCCGACTACCTGACCCGGCATCCCGACATGCAGGGGCCGGGCACCGAGAGCGGCTATCTGACCACGGGCGACCCCAAGCGGGTGTCGAGCCGGGCCACGCAATTCCTGCGCCGCGAGATCACCTTCTCGCCTGCCTGAGCGTTTCGTACCATTCGCCACAAAGACCCCCCGGTTTTGGACCGAACTCGCTTGGCCTTGGCTTTCTTTCGTACAGATTGTACCAAACCCGCGACTTGAAAACGGGGCTTTGTCATGACCAAGAAGATCGCGATCCTGGGCGCCAGCGGCTATACCGGGGCCGAGCTTGTGCGGCTGATCGCCACCCATCCGCGGATCGAGATCGCGGCGCTGGCGGCGAACTCGAAGGCGGGGCAGGGCATGGCGCAGGTCTTTCCGCATCTGCGACATCTCGACCTGCCCAAGCTGGTCACCATCGACGAGATCGACTTTGACGGGATCGACCTGTGTTTCTGCGCGCTGCCACACAAGACCAGCCAGGAGGTCATCAGCGCGCTGCCGCGCGACCTGAAGATCGTGGACCTGAGCGCGGATTTCCGGCTGCGCGACCCGGCCGCCTATGAGAAATGGTACGGCAACACGCATGCCGCGCCGGAGATGCAGGCAGAGGCGGTCTACGGGCTGACCGAGTTCTACCGCGACGACATCCGCGCGGCGCGGCTGGTGGCGGGCACGGGCTGCAACGCGGCGACGGGACAATACCTGCTGCGCCCGCTGATCGCGGCGGGGGTGATCGACCTCGATGACATCATCCTCGACCTGAAATGCGGGGTGTCGGGCGCGGGGCGGTCCCTGAAGGAAAACCTGCTGCATGCCGAGCTGAGCGAGGGCTATCACGCCTATGCGCTGGGCAGCACGCACCGGCACCTGGGCGAGTTCGACCAGGAGTTCACGGCGGTCGCGGGACGCGAGGTGAAGATCCAGTTCACCCCGCACCTGGTGCCGGCCAATCGCGGCATCCTGGCCACCGGATACGTGAAGGGCGAGGCGGGGGCGATCCATGATGCGCTGGCCGCGGCCTATGCCGAAGAGCCCTTCATCGAGCTTCTGCCCCCGGGCGAGGCGCCCAGCACGCGGCATGTGCGGGGCAGCAATTTCTGCCATATTGGCGTGGTGGCCGACCGCACCGCCGGCAAGACAATCGTGGTCGCGGCGCTGGATAACCTGACAAAAGGTAGCAGCGGGCAGGCTTTGCAGAATGCCAACCTGATGCTAAATATTCAGGAAACCGAAGGTCTGATGATGGCCCCGGTCTTTCCCTGAGCTGAACGGGTCGCGCCATGAAATCGCTGAAAAAGAAACGCCGGATCCAGATCGTCGCGATCGCGGCGGTGGCGCTGGTCATCTCGACCGCGCTGATCGGATACGCCATGCGCGACGGGATCAATTTCTTCCGCTCCCCCAGCCAGGTGGTGGCCGAGCCGCCCGCGCCCTCGGAGGTGTTCCGCATCGGCGGGCTGGTCGAGGAGGGCAGCCTTGTGCGCGGCGAGGGCGAGACGATTCGCTTCAACGTGACCGACGGCGGCGCGGCGGTGCCGGTGACCTATCGCGGCGTGTTGCCGGACCTGTTCGAGGAAAACCAGGGCATGGTCGGCATGGGCAGCTACCGCGACGGGGTGTTCGAGGCGACCGAGATCCTCGCCAAGCATGACGAGGATTACATGCCCAAGGAAGTGGTGGACAGCCTGAAGGAACAGGGCGTCTACCAGGAGCCCGGCTCGGA
>JAASSQ010000227.1 GCA_021767845.1 Roseovarius sp.
AAAATTTTTGCCCCCTGCCCCTTCAATTCCCGACCTTTTGGAATAAACTCTCCGTTCCGAGTCGCAAAGGTAGAGCCATGTCCAAGACAGACCCCTTCGGTTTCGACCTGTCGGTTTCGTCCGCCAAGAAGAAAAACCCGCGCGGACGGCGCGGGATGTCGGGCGCGTCCGAGACCTCGACCCGCGTGTGCGAGAAGGAGGGGTGCGACAAGCCCGGCAAGTACCGGGCACCCAAGGCGCCGGACGTGCTGGACGAATATTACTGGTTCTGCCAGGAGCATGTGCGCGAATACAACCAGCAATGGAACTTCTTCCACGGCACGACCGAAGCCGAGCTGAACGCGCAGATGTCCAAGGACAAGGTATGGGAGCGCGAGACCAAGTCGTTCCGCGATCCCGAGCAGCGGGCCTGGGCCCGGTTGGGCATCGAGGATCCGCACCAGGTGCTGGGGGAGAATGCCACCCAGAATCCGGGCCGCGCCAAGCAGGGCGGCGGGCGCAAGCTGCCACCGACCGAACGCCGCGCCGTCGAGATACTCGAGGCCAAGGACACGTGGAGCAAGACCGAGATCCGTAAGGCCTACAAGGCGCTAATCAAGGTCCTGCATCCCGACATGAATGGCGGCGACCGCAGCCAGGAAGAGCAGTTGCAACAGGTCGTCTGGGCCTGGGACCAGATCAAGGCCAGCCGCAACTTCAAGTAAGCATCGTCACGCGAGCAACGCGGTCAGGCGGGTTTGAACACCAGGCTGACACCGTTGATGCAATGGCGCTTGCCGGTGGGTTTCGGGCCATCGTCGAAGATATGCCCAAGGTGGCTGCCGCAGCGTGAGCAATGACATTCGGTGCGCGGGATGACCAGTTTCCAGTCCCGCTTGGTGTCGATCGCGCCGTCGTCGATGGCCTGCCAGAAGCTGGGCCAGCCCGTGCCGCTGTCGAACTTGTGCGCACTGGAATAGAGCGCCTGGTCGCAGCCGCGGCAGTGATAGATGCCCTTGTCCTTCAGATCGTGCAGCGGCGAGGAAAAAGCCCGCTCGGTGCCCTCGCGGCGCATCACGCGGTATTCCGCGTCGCTGAGCATGGCTTTCCATTCGGCCTTTGTCCGGGTCACCTCGAACCCGTCCGAGGACGCGGCGCCGCGCAAGGGCCAGGACAGGGCCGCACCGGCGGTCAGGCCGGAGGCGAGGAAGGTTCGGCGGTTCATGTCACACCTCGTTGATCGGTCTGTTACGGGAAAGATGGAGTCAACGGGGCCGTGACGCAATGCACGGCCCCGCACGATCGAGTGATCCCGAGCGATTACGACTGCGGGGGCAGGATCACGCGATCGACCACGTGGATCACGCCGTTGGACTGGTCCACGTCGGCGATGGTCACGTTGATGGTCCGGCCGCGCTCGTCCTCGAGCATGATCTTGTCGCCCTCGTAGGTGGCCTGAAGCGTGCAGGAGCCGAGGGTCGGGACGGGATGCATCCCGCCGTCATCGTCGATCATGCCCTTGATGGCCATCGACATCGCCTCGGTCCCCACGACGTGACATTTCAGGATGTTGGCCAGCTGCTCCTTGTGCTCGGGCTTCAGAAGCGCCTCGACGGTGCCGTCCTTGAGCATCCCGAAGGCCGCGTCGGTCGGTGCGAAAACGGTAAAGGGCCCCTCGGAGTTGAGGACATCCGCAAGGCCCGCGGCCTTGACGGCGGCGACAAGGGTTTCGTGATCGGCGGAGTTGACCGCGTTTTCCACGATGGTCTTGTTGGCGAACATCGGCGCACCGCCGACCATCGGGTTCTCGGCATTGGCCAGCGTTGCGGTCAGGCCGAACGCGGCGGCGGCGGCAAAGAAAGTCTGCTTGAACATTGGAATCCTCCTGAGTTGCAAACCGGGCGTCGTCGCCCGGCGACACCCGCAACCACGCAAGGACCGATCAGGAAGTTTCGAACTCCGCGGTCACGTATCCGTGACCTGTGCAACCGCCAGCACATCGCCCGTGGGGGCGCCCGTCGGCGAGCCGCCGGCCGGTTCGTCGGAAATGGCCAGCGAGGCACCGGCAAGGCGCGGGCGCAATTCGGGCGCCACGTTCACGATGCCGGCGCGGTCCTCGTCCGGCAGAAGCCCGAGCGAGACCGGCGCGGCGTCCCCGGCGATCAGCCACAGTTCCAGCGCGCGCCCCTCGGCCGCGCGGCCCTGTTCGCGTTCGACATAGAGGCTGCCGGTCGCTGCGTCATAGGCTGCCGTCACCACGAGGCTGCGATCCTCGGCTGCCAGTTCGGCCACGTAGTCGGGAGCGGCCGGGCGCTGCGGGCCTTGGGTGAAATCGACAGCCACGAGCAGCCCGAGCGCCAGAGCCGAGGCGGTGAGCGCGCCGCACAGGACGCCCAGCCAGCCCCGCCCCTTGCGCCGTTTCGGGAACAGGCTGGCCTGCGTGGCCTTCCAGACACGAGCGGGCGGCCTGACCGGGTCGATGGCGTCGGTCAGGGCGGCCAGATCCTCGGCCCAGTCTGCATAGAGGGCGCGCAGGTCCGGGTCCGAGGCCATGCGGCGCTCGAAGGCCGCCGCCTCGTCGGGCGGCAGCAGGCCCAAGGCATATTCCCCGGCCAGGGCCTTGTCGGCCTCGCGTTCCGGCATCCCGTCGCTCATCGCGAGAGGCACTCCCTCAGTTTCAACAGGCTGCGCCGCAGCCATGTCCGCATCGTGTTCAGAGGCACGTCGAACCGTGCCGCGAGATCGGCATATGTCTCGCCGTCCAGGTAGGCTCCTTTCACCGCCGCCGCGTGGCCGCTGTCGAGCTCGTCGAAACAGGCCGCCAGCCGCGCATGTTCGGACGCCGCGATGGCCTGCGCCTCGGGGCCTTTCGCGGGGTCGAGCTGCAACTCGCCAGCGTCGTCCGCGTAGCCCCCTTCCGCCGCCCGCCTGCGCCGCAACCGGTCGATGGCCGCGTTGCGCGCGATGGTGATGAGCCAGGTCATCGGGCTGAGCCCGTTGGCATTGTAGCGCGCCGCGTTGCGCCAGACCTTGACATAGATCTCCTGCAGAACCTCTTCGGCCTCGGCGCGGTCATCCAACACACGCAAGCAGATGCCGAAGAGTTTCGATGACGTCGCGGAATACAGCCTTGCGAAGGCGTCGCGGTCGCCAAGGGCGCATTTCGCCAGCCAGTTTTCTATGTCGTCGCGCGTCGCCATCGCGCGTGACTTAGTGCAAGCGGTCGCCGGAGACCAGCGGCGTTTCCACCGGCACAGGCCGAAAACGGCCCTTCCCCTTGCCCTTTCGCGGAATATGTTGCACCACGGAACGCGAAATCAGGATACCCGATTGAAGGACTGCGGAATGGCTGACGGCACCATCGATGTGAACGCGAAACCGACCGAGGAGATCTCTGTTCGCGAGGTGTTCGGCATTGATTCGGACATGATCGTGAAAGGTTTCCCCGAGCGCACCGAGCGCGTGCCCGAGCTGGACAGCACCTACAAGTTCGACCCCGACACGACGCTGGCGATCCTTGCCGGCTTCAGCCACAACCGCCGCGTGATGATCCAAGGCTATCACGGCACCGGCAAGTCCACCCATATCGAACAGGTGGCCGCGCGGCTGAACTGGCCCTGCGTGCGGGTCAACCTAGACAGCCACATCAGCCGGATCGACCTGATCGGCAAGGACGCCATCAAGCTGCGCGACGGCAAGCAGGTGACGGAATTCCACGAGGGCATCCTGCCCTGGGCGCTGCGCAACCCCACCGCGATCGTGTTCGACGAATACGACGCGGGCCGCGCCGACGTGATGTTCGTGATCCAGCGCGTTCTGGAGGCCGACGGCAAGCTGACGCTGCTGGACCAGAACGAGGTCATCACCCCGAACCCCTGTTTCCGCCTGTTCGCCACGGCCAACACCGTGGGCCTGGGTGACACCACGGGGCTGTATCACGGCACGCAGCAGATCAACCAGGGCCAGATGGACCGCTGGAGCCTGGTCGCCACGCTGAACTATCTCAGCCACGATGCCGAGACCAACATCGTGCTGGCCAAGAACCCGGTCTACAACACCGAGAAGGGCCGCAAGCAGATCAGCCACATGGTGACGGTCGCGGACCTGACGCGCACCGCCTTCATGAATGGCGAACTGAGCACGGTGATGAGCCCGCGCACGGTGATCGCCTGGGCGCAGAACGCCACGATCTTCCGCGACATCGGCTATGCCTTCCGGCTGTCCTTCCTCAACAAGTGCGACGAGTTGGAACGGCAGACCGTGGCCGAGTTCTATCAGCGCTGCTTCGACGAGGAACTGCCCGAGAGCGCGGCCAGCATGAGCCTGGGATGAGCTGGACGCCCCGCCCGGGCCGTGCCGGATGGGGGCTCTGCCCCAGCCGCGCGTGCCGCGCGGCCCCCCCGAGGTATTTCCGGCCAGATGAAGACCGGGGCTGACAGGAAAGAGCGATCATGGCGCAAAACAGCGACAACCCTGCCGATCCGTTCAAGAAGGCCTTGGCCGAGGCCACCAAGGTCATGGCCGACGACCCGGACCTGAATGTCAGCTATTCGGTCGATCCGTCGGGCCTGAGCGGCGACTCGATGCGCCTGCCCCAGATCAGCCGCCGGATGACCCGCGACGAGGTACTCCAGGCGCGCGGCACCGCCGATGCCCTGGCGCTGCGGCACAAGTATCACGACGCAGCCACACACGCGCGCTACACCCCGGCCGGCGAGATGGCCCGCGATCTTTACGAGGCGATGGAAACCGCACGCTGCGAGGCGATCGGCGCCCGCGAGATGCCTGGCACCGCCGGAAATATCGATGCCAAGATCGGGGCCGAGGCCGATCGGCTGGGGTTTGCCGGGATCACCAACCCGGCGGATGCACCGCTGGCCACGGCGGCGGGATACCTGGTGCGGCACTTGGCCACCGGGCGCGAATTGCCGCCGGC
>JAASSQ010000228.1 GCA_021767845.1 Roseovarius sp.
ACGCGGCGCTCGTCGATGCCCAGTTCGTTGCCCCAGTAGATGTGGTTGTCGATCATCGCGCTCAGCAGGTTGTGCGCCGTGGTGATCGCGTGAAAATCGCCGGTGAAATGGAGGTTCATCTCCTCCATCGGCACGACTTGTGCGTAACCGCCTCCGGCCGCGCCACCCTTCATTCCGAAACACGGGCCAAGGCTGGCTTCGCGGATGCAGATCGCGGCCTTCTTGCCGATGCGGTTCAGACCATCGCCCAGACCCACGGTCGTCGTGGTCTTGCCTTCGCCCGCCGGGGTCGGGTTGATCGCCGTGACAAGGATCAGCTTGCCATTCTTGTTGCTCTGGACCGAATTGATGAAGTCTTGGCCGACCTTTGCCTTGTCATGCCCGTAGGGCAGCAGGTGGTCGTTCGAAATGCCAAGCTTTTCGCCGATCTCCTGGATCGGTTTCTTGTTGGCCTCGCGGGCGATCTCGATGTCGGACTTGTGGCTCATTTTGTTTCCTCACGCTGGCCGAAGGCGGCGGTCTCCTTTTCGCTGATAACGAGTTTGCTACGGCGGACAGCACGCGATTCCGACATTTCCGCCACCTGTTGCGGCGGGTTGCCGCAGCGCCGTTTCTGATCGGAAACAGGCTTTGCAACGTCGGAACGGCCAACTTCGCGGCGCGCCGGTTCCGCCTAGCCACCTGTAAAACCGGAGCGATCCTCGCTCCGGGCGCAGATCAACGGGGGTCTACAGCGCCCATATGTGGCCAAGGCGGCTGATCGGGAACATGCAGGCGGACAGTGTCGCCAAGCCGCAATTGCCCTTCCCGTTCGACCCAGGCTGTCACGCCGCGGCAACCGGCTGCTGCACTTTTGAATTTGCGCCCATGGCCGGGCAGATGCGCGTCGATAACCTTGGCGGGCAAATGGCAGGGGCGGTTTTCCATATCGACAACGAGGGTCGCTCCGGTTTCGGCCTGCAAACGGGACGACGGCGGCACATGCGTGAAATCGGGTATGCCATCCAGCACAAGCGACGCGCCGACCCAGGCGGGATCAATCCGCTCGACCCCCATGCGTTCGGCGATGCGCGACAGATCCTCGGTTGACAGGATCGAGAACTGTCGCACGTTCCTGATCTCGGTATCGCGCGGATACTGCGCCAGAACCCGGCTGCAGGACGGACGCGTGACGCCTGCGTGCTCTTCGCCCTCGACACCGGCAAAGGTTGCCAGCACTTCGGACAGGGGGTCTGCCGCAAGGCTGTTCGAACGATCGGCGACGCGCCCGATCCAGGTGATCCTTGCGGTGAACTGCGTTGGAACAAGAGCGGGCATGATGGGACGTGTCCTTGCTGAAAACCGTACCCACCATTTGCGCCAGTCGTGCCGCGGTCAATGACTTTTCGTGGCCCCGTCGAACGGAGACCGCCTCAAACCGTCAGCGTGAAGAACATCCGGCGGAAGGGAAACAGCACCGACCCATCTGCCCGTACAGGGTACGCCGCCTGCATCACGTCTTCGTATCGGCGGACCAGCTCGGCTTTCTCCTCGGGCTGCAAGGCCTCCAGAACCGGCCTTGCATAGGTGCTTTCGGTAAAGCGCCGGACCGGGTGGCTTCCGGCCTCGGCTACAAGCCGTTGATAGTACTCCGTTTCCCAAAGCCGGAATTGGCCGAGCGAGCCCAAAAGCTCTTCGTACTTGACCGGCGCCATGACGCCGGGTGTGCCCATTTTCTCGATCCGGCCCGAGAACAGTTCTTCCACAAGGCTCAACCAGACGCGATGCGACGGTGCCTTGTTCTGGTGCGGCATCTGCACGGCGAGCGTGCCGCCTTTGGCCAGCATGCGCGCCAGCCGGGGCATGAGCTTTTCATGATCTCCAACCCAATGCAGGGCCGCATTGGAAAAGATCAGCCCCGGCGCGCCGCGCGGGTGCCAATCCCTGATGTCGGCTTGCTGCACGCTATCGTAGCCTGCGGCCTGCCGCGCCTTTTCAAGCATCGCGGGCGAGGCATCAACGCCCACGACATGCCTGCCTGCCGCTCGCGCCTTCAACGCCTCTCCAAGGGCACCGTTGCCGCAGCCAAGATCCACGACATCGCCCGCGCCCATCTGGCCAACCGCGTTCAGCAAGTCCAAACCGGGCCTCAACCGCAAATCCCGGAACCGCGAATAGGCCCCGGGATTCCAGTCCGATGTCACGGCAAGCCCGCTCACGCCGACGGCTCGGGCTCCGGCCCGCGGTCGCCAATCCCCGGCGATGCCTTTGGCTTGGTCTTGGGAATGGCGGTCAGCGAAGGCTTGTCCTCTTTCTCGGGCGTGCTTCCGTCGTCGTCGCCAGATTCAGGAGGTTCGCCCCGGATCACGCGGGCAATCTCTTCGCCGGTCAGGGTCTCGTATTCCAGAAGACCCTGGGCCAGCCGCTCCCATTCCTCCTGCTTGTCCATCAAGATGCTGTAAGCCTTCTGATAGGCCTCGTCGATCAGCCGCTTGACCTCGTCCTCGATCAACTCCTTCGTATGAGCCGAGACCGAGAAACCGCCCGCAGCATTGCCCATGTAGCCTTCGTGCGCCTGTTCATAATCGACGTTGCCCACCTTGTCGGACATGCCCCACCGCAGGACCATCGCGCGCGCCAGCCCGCTGGCCTGCTGAATGTCCCCGGCCGGCCCGTTGGACACGTTGTCCTCACCATACTTGATGATTTCCGCAGCCTTCCCGGCCATGGTCATGGCCAGTTTCTGTTCGCATTCCGACTTGTGCCAGTTCAGCCTGTCGATCTCGGGGAGGCTGACCACCATGCCAAGCGCCCCGCCGCGCGGGATGATCGTGGCCTTGTAAACCGGGTCGCATTTCGGCAATTCCAGCCCGACGATGGCGTGACCGGCCTCGTGGTAGGCGGTCTTTTCCTTCTGATCGTCGGTCAGGACCATCGACCGGCGCTCGGCGCCCATCATTACCTTGTCCTTGGCGTTCTCGAAATCCTCCATGGTCACGAAACGCCGACCGACGCGCGCCGCCATCAACGCCGCTTCGTTCACCAGGTTGGCCAGATCAGCCCCGGAGAAGCCCGGCGTGCCCCGCGCGATGATGCGCAGGTCCACATCAGGCCCAAGCGGCGTCTTCCGGGCGTGCACGCCAAGGATTTTCTCGCGGCCCTTGATATCGGGATTGGGAACGGTGATCTGACGGTCGAAACGGCCCGGACGCAACAACGCGGGGTCAAGCACGTCCTTGCGGTTCGTGGCCGCGATGATGATGACGCCTTCGTTGGATTCGAACCCGTCCATCTCGACCAAAAGCTGGTTCAGCGTCTGTTCGCGTTCGTCGTTGCCGCCGCCATAGCCGGCACCACGATGCCGCCCCA
Organism: Roseovarius sp.; assembly: GCA_021767845.1. GTDB lineage: Bacteria > Pseudomonadota > Alphaproteobacteria > Rhodobacterales > Rhodobacteraceae > Roseovarius. The sequence continues at coordinate 3,349 of JAASSQ010000228.1, forward strand.
CGGCGTCGATCTCGTCGATAAAGACGATGCAGGGCGCGTTTTTCTTGGCCTGCTCGAACATATCGCGCACGCGGCTGGCGCCGACACCCACGAACATTTCCACGAAATCGGACCCGGAGATGGTGAAGAACGGCACGCCTGCCTCGCCGGCAATGGCGCGCGCCAACAGCGTCTTGCCCGTGCCCGGCGGACCGACCAGAAGGGCGCCCTTGGGAATCTTGCCGCCAAGACGGCTGAATTTCTGCGGGTTGCGCAGGAATTCCACGATCTCTTCGAGTTCTTCCTTCGCCTCGTCGATCCCGGCAACATCGTCAAAGGTCACGCGGCCATGCTTCTCGGTCAGCATCTTGGCCTTGGATTTCCCGAACCCCATGGCGCCGCCTTTGCCGCCGCCTTGCATCCGGTTCATGAAGTAGATCCAGACACCGATCAGGAGGATAAAGGGCAGCAGCGAGATCAGGAATGTCTGGAAGCCGGATTGTTCCTGCGGCTCGGCCGTGACCGGAATATCGGCCTCGATCAGCCGGTTGGTCAGTTCTGCATCCTGCGGCTTGACCGTGACATATTCCTTGCCGTCCGCGCCACGGAAGCGGACGTTTTCGCCATCCAGCGTCACTTGGCTGACATTTCCGTCCTCGATGGCGGCAATGAACTCGGAATACTTGATCGCCTGGCTTTGCAGCGTATTGCCCGGCCCGCTGAACAGGTTGAACAGCGCCAGGATGAGCAGGAAAAGAACCAGCCAGAAGGCGATATTTCTTGCGTTGCCCAAGGAAACTCTCCTCAAAGATCGGATGGCAGAGACCTATCATGAGGCCTGCCTGACTTAAATAGAGATCACATCCCCATCTTCAATGCGATAAAAAAGAAGAGTGGTATGCCGCTTCGTCGCGGGCCAGCCGCGCGCGCCATCCGTTTTCCAGCCCGGCAAGGGGCGCTGCGATCAGGGTTCCCCCCCGCCATACGGCCGGGCTGGCCAGAAGCGAGCGGCGCGGAAGACCAAGGCCGCGCCAGTCGGGACACCGGGTCAATCCGTCCTGGCCTAGGGCTGCGACATGCAAACCCTGCGTGTCGGGGCCTAGCAGCCACCACCGACCATCCCAAACCTCGCCGGGCTGCGCCGTTATGTTTGCGATGGCCTTGTATTCGCGGGCGATGCGCACAGTGTCCTTGCCGCAGCTCACAAGGCACCCGGCAAGCGCCATGGTCCGGCCCTGCCGCGTTGCGGCCAGCAGCTTGGTCAACGCACGGCCGCGCGGCCCATACTCGGCGCCGCTGACCCATTTCAGGGATCGTGTCAGGATGCGCCGGGCGGTTTCATCCGGCAAATCATTTAAGGCCGTGCGCGCGATCAAAATATCGCCATGCTGGAAACCGACATGCTGTAGCGCCGCCCGGCTTGCGTAGAAATTAAGGGTTTTGCTGGCCTCCCGCATCTGGCGGGCCACCACCGACAGGCTGTCCGTGCTGATGCCGAGCGGGGCAAGCGCCTGCAGCGCCGCGCGGGCGCGAACACGCTCATATCGCATGTCCGCATTGGTCGGGTCTTCGACCCAGTCCAGCCC
>JAASSQ010000229.1 GCA_021767845.1 Roseovarius sp.
CCGCCGAGGGCGACGAGGGCCGCGATGGCGGTGCCGGTGAGGTAACGTTTCATGGGTCTTTGTCCTCCGTGTTGGGTGGTTGGTTGGGTTTGATTGCCAGGGGTCAGTAGCCGAACAGCCGCGGCAGGAAGAGCGACAGGTCGGGCCAGAGCGAGGTCAAGAACACGACGGGCACGTAGCCGGTGAGAATGAGGATCATCGCCGGCGGGATCACCTTGGTGACCTTCACGTTGCCGATGCGCGCGCCCAGATAAAGGATCGAGGCATAGGGCGGCGTGACCCCGCCCATCGCGGTGTTGACGCCCATGATCGCGGCGAACTGCACGGGGCTGACACCGATCGCCTGCATGAGCGGCAGGAGCAGCGGGGCGATGAGGATGATCGCGGTCACGTCATTGACCACCATGCCGACGAGAAACAGCAGGATGTTGATGAAGATCAGCAGCAGCACCTTGTTCTCGGTGATCGAGAAGATGGCGCTGACCATCTGCTGCGGAATCGCCTCGTAGACGAACATCTGGCTGAGGATCATGGAAAAGAGGATCATCAGCATGATCGCGCCCACGGCGGTCGCGGCCTCTTTGCCGGCCTCGAGGAAGGTGCCCCATTTCAGCCCGCGATAGATGAAGAAGCCCACGGGCAGCGCGTAGATCACGGCGATGGCGGCGGCTTCGGTCGGGGTCATGATGCCGCCGTAGATGCCGCCAAGGATGATGACCGGCATCAGCAGCGCGGGCGTGGCGTTGAAGCCCTTGCGCGCGACATCCGAGGTGAATTGCGAGAAGCTGGGCGTGTCGTCGAGCACAAGGTCGAACTTGCGGCTCATCCACAGGTTCACGACCGAGAAGTTGAACATGATGAGCAGGCCCGGCCCCAGCGTGGCGAGGAAACAGGCGAGGATCGAGGTGTCGGTGACCCAGCCATAGACGATCATGGTGACCGAGGGCGGGATCAGCAGCCCGAGGATCGAGGAATTGGCGATGAGTGCGGTGGCGTAGGCGCGCGGATAGCCGCGCTTTTCCATTTCCGGGATCAGAAGCGGGCCGATCGCGGCGATGCCGGTGAGGCCCGAGCCCGAGATCGCGCCGATCACCGCGCAGGACACGGCCGCGACCACGCCCAGCCCGCCGCGCACATGGCCGATGAAGGCGTTGACGAAATTCAGCAGACTGGCGGCGATGCCGCTGGCCGACATGATCGTACCCGCCAGAACGAAGAGCGGAATGGCCAGGAGCACCGGGTTGCCGAGCTGCTGGAAGCCCCAGAGCATCATGCCCTTCATGGTCACGTCGCCCAGGAAATACATCACCATCAGCGCCCCGCCGAAGCAGTAGGGCAGCGGCACACCCAGCGTCAGCGTGAGGACCAGGACGGCAATGGCAAGCAGCGCGATCTCGATCATTGGGCGCCTCCCTGCCCGCGCAGGGCCTTGATGTGGCGGACAAGGTGGGTGGCGGTGTAGAGCATCATCAGCCCCAGCCCGATCACCAGCGCGACATCGGAATAGAAGGTCGGGATGTAGAGCGTCGGGCTTTCCTTCCAGACGCGCCAGGCGTATTGCGTGAAGTCCCATGCCCAGGACAGAAGCCACAGCCCGACAATCAGGCTGATGACCTCGCCCACGATGGCCAGGATGGTGTGGCCGCGTTCCGTCTTGATCGCGATTTCCAGCACGTTGGCGCGGATATGGGTATCCTCGCGCGAGGCGTTGACGGCGCCCAGGATATACAGCCAGAGCGTCGGGTAGAGCATGGTTTCCTCGAGCCCCATGACGGGCACTTGCAGCACGTAGCGGGTGATGACCTGCACGAACTGGCCCAGCGCCACGATGCAGATCAGCCCGGTCAGCAGGTATTTCGCGAAGGTGTCCATACGTCCCCGTTGGTGCCTGATGTGTTGCGGGACAGGTTGACGCGGGTGGCGGCATAAATGCAAATTGGAAAAAATACTGAATCCATAGCATGGCCTTATGGAGTGCCCGTGAACCTGTCTTTCCGCCAGCTTGTAACCTTTCGCGAGGTGATGCGCACCGGCTCGATCAGCCAGGCGGCGCGGGCGCTGGGGCGCACGCAGCCCGCCGTCAGCGCGATGATCGCGGGGCTGGAGGACGAGCTGGGCTTTCGCCTGTTCGAGCGCGAGCAGGGCAAGCTGCGGCCCCGCCCCGAGGCGCGGTTCTTCGCGGAGGAGTGCGACGAGATCCTGTCGCGGCTGGAGCAGACCAAGCGCACGCTGAGCGGGATTTCCAAGCTGGAGGCGGGGCAGTTGCGCATCGCCTGTCACCCGGCGGCCTCGGGCGTGTTCCTGCCCGGCGTGCTGACCGGGTTCCTGGCCGACAAGCCCGAGATCCGGGTGTCGCTGATGATGCGGTCATCGGTGCTGATCGAGGATCTGATCGCCTCGCAGCAATTCGACGTGGGCTTTGCCGAAACGCCCGCGCCGCGCCCGTCGATCCGGCAGACGGATTTCGACCTGGAATGTGTCTGCGCCATTCCGGCGGGCGATCCGCTGGCCGAGCGCGCGGTGATCGCGCCCGCCGATCTGGACGGGCGGAACCTGGCGGTGCTGTTCGCCGAGCACCCGGTCTATGCCCAGACGGTCAAGGCGTTCGAGGAGGCCGGTTGCGGCTTTGCCGAGAAGTTCGAGTTGCAGACCTTCATGCCGGGGATGCGGTTCGTGGCGGCGGGGCTGTGCTACATGATCTGCGACATGATCTCGGCGCATAGTCACATCGCCACGCGGGAACGCGACGCGCCGGTGGTGTTCCGCCCGTTCCGCCCGCGGATCGGCAGCCGGGTGTCGATCCTGACCCCGGCGCATCGGCCGGCCTCGCAACTGGCTGAGGCGTTCTGCAGCGCGCTGCACGCGCGGATCGACGCGATGCAGGCGGAGATGACGGCGATCCTCGGCCAGCCGGGGTGAGCCGGGCGGCTCAGATCAGCCGGACCTGCGTGCCGATCTCGGTGAGCGCGAACAGCTCGGCGATCTTCTCGTTGTAGAGCCCGATGCAGCCGTCCGAGGATTTGCGCCCGATCTTGCGCGTGTCGTGGGTGCCGTGGATGCGGTAGTATTGCCATGACAGGTGCAGCGCGTGGGTGCCCATCGGGTTGTCCGGGCCGGGCGGCACGGTGACGGGCAGCGACGGGTCACGTTCGCGCATCGACGGCGTGGGCGTCCAGCTTGGGCCGTCCACCTTCTTGACGATCCGGGTGTAGCCCAGCTTGGTCAGCTCCGGGCTGCGCGGCACGGAGGTGGGAAAGAGGCGATAGGTGCTTTCGTCCTCGGACCAGAAATGCAGCGCGCGCGATTTGGTGTCGGCCACGATCGCGCCATGCGTCAGGTCGTCGAAATGGTCGCGCCAGTCGATCGTGGCGAAGCTGGAGATGTTGCGGCGCACGGGTGCGGGGGCGGTCTCGGCCCGCAGGATGGCGGGGGTGGCGAGCATCGCCGCCCCGGCGGTGATCAGGTGCCGGCGTGTCATCGGATTTTTCATGGCGCGTTCCTTTTCCTGTCCTGCCTGTGGGGCAATCAGGAACACCGCGCGGCACCATTTTTCAAATCACGACTGCGTGGCGGGCCCGTGAGCGCAGACCGATCCTACCGCACGACGTAGACCGAGCAATTGGAATGGCGCACCACGCGGGCCGCGTTGGGGCCGAGCAGGTAGTCCTTGAAATCGGGCTTGTGGGCGCCGATCACGATCAGCGAGGCCTGGTCGGCCGCCGCGACGCGCAGGATCTCGTCATAGGCCTTGCCGGTGGCCACGATGTGGCGGACCTTGCTGTTGACCTCGTCGCCCAGCACCTCGCGGCCCAGATCGTTGAGCAGCTTGCGCGCCTCCTCGACCGCCTTGTCGTGGTGGCTCTGGTCGAAAAAACTGCCGACGACGCTCATGCCGTAATCCGGCACCACGGTGATGACATCGAGCTGCGCATCGTCGAGCGCCGCAAGGCGGGCCGCCGCCTTGAGCACATCATCGTCGCGGTGCGGGTTGCTGACATCGACGGCGCAGAGAACAGGACCGGTCATGCGGGCACTCCTTCCTTGGCTTGCTTGGTCATGCGGCCGTGTTGCAGCAGGGCGATCAGCCCCAGAAGCACGAGCGCGGGGATGAACATCAGCTCTTGCGGCCATTGGTCGACCGGCGCCTTGACCGACTCGATCACCACGGGGTCATCCCCGTAGAAATCGAAGCCCTGCATGGTGTCGGAGAACGGCGTGCCGAACATCGGTTCCTCGAGCAGAACCTTGTCGCCCTCGGGCATCAGGGTCAGGCCGAATTCCTGCAGCATGGCAGCACCGTCCATCCCCTCTTGCGCGGTCAGGACGAGGGTCGTGTCCTTGGGATCGCCGGTGATGAAATCGGGGCCGGAGACCACGACGCGCAGATCCTGACCCGGATTGGCCGCGCCGAGCGCCTGTTCGAGGTTGGCGGGGTCCACCATCTCGAACGGGGGCTGGATGCGGTCCATGAAGTAATCGGGACGGAACAGCGCGAAGGCGATCGCAACCAGAGCGAGGCTTTCGTAGATCCGGTTCTTGGTGAGGAACCAGCCCATCGTGCCGGCGGTGAACACGAGGATCGCCACGGTCGCCACGATGAAGGTTATGATCCCCTGCATCAGCGTCACGTCGATCAGCAACAGGTTGGTGTTGAAGATGAACACGAAGGGCAGCGCCACGGTCCGCAGGCTGTAGAAGAAGGCGGTGAAGCCGGTGCGGATCGCATCGCCGCCCGACACGGCGGCGGCGGCGAAACTGGCCAGCCCCACGGGGGGCGTCACATCCGCCATGATGCCGAAGTAGAACACGAAGAGGTGCACGGCGATCAGCGGCACGATCAGCCCCGATTGCGCGCCCAGTTCCACCACGACCCCGGCCATCAGCGAGCTGACCACGATGTAG
>JAASSQ010000230.1 GCA_021767845.1 Roseovarius sp.
GAACCGCTGCCGGGATGCAACCTATGCTGCGCGCGCTTGACATCAGGGACATACTCATCATCGACCACCTGGAGCTGGCCTTCCGGCCGGGTCTGAACGTGCTGACCGGCGAAACCGGGGCGGGCAAGTCGATCCTGCTCGACTCGCTGGGGTTCGTGCTGGGCTGGCGCGGGCGGGCCGAACTGGTCCGCCAGGGCGCCGATCAGGGCGAGGTCGTGGCCGAATTCGACCTGCCCGAAGGACACCCGGCCCGCGAGATTCTCCAAGACGCGGGCCTGCCCGCCGGTGACGAACTGATCCTGCGGCGCGTCAACACGCGCGACGGGCGCAAGACCGCCTGGGTCAATGACCGCCGCTGCTCGGGCGAGGTGCTGCGCCGGCTGTCGGACACGCTGGTGGAATTGCACGGCCAGCACGACGACCGGGGCCTGCTCGATCCCAAGGGACACATGGCGCTGCTCGATGCCTATGGCGGTCTGGAAAGCGCGCGCGCCGAAACCCGCGCCCGCTGGCGCGCGGTGGGCGAGGCGCGCAAGGCGCTGGCCAGGGCCGAGGCCGCGCTCGAAGAGGTCCGCGCCGAAGAGGAATTCCTGCGCCACGCGGTAAGCGAACTGGATGCGCTCGACCCCCAACCCGGCGAGGAGGAGACCCTCGATGCCCGCCGCCGCCTTATGCAGCAGGCCGAACGCATCCGCGAGGACATCAGCCGCGCGCAAGCCGCGCTCGGGCCACAGGGCGCCGAGGGCGCGGCAGGCGATGCGCTGCGCTGGCTCGAGGGGGTGTCCGACCGCGCCGAGGGTCAGCTAGACGAGCCGATCGCGGCGATCGGCCGGGCGATGGTCGAGCTTGACGAAGCCGCGCAGGGCGTCACCCGCTGCCTTGACGGGCTGAGTTTCAACCCGCTGGAGCTTGAAGAGGCCGAGGAACGGCTGTTCGCGATCCGCGCCCTGGCGCGCAAGCACGGGGTGGCGCCCGACGATCTGGGCGGGTTCGCGCAGGACCTGCGCGACAAGCTGGCCGCCCTCGACAAGGGCGACGCCGACCTGCAGGCGCTGCGCGCGGCGCTTGACGAGGCGCAAGCCAGCTACGATGCCGCCGCCACCGCTCTGACCGAGGCGCGCACCACCGCCGCACAGCGCCTCGATGCCGCCGTGACCCGGGAACTGGCCCCGCTCAAGATGGAGCGCGCGGTGTTTTCCACCCGGATCGCCCAAGCCGATGCCGGCCCCGACGGGCGCGATACCGTCACCTTCACCGTGGCCACCAACCCCGGTGCGCCCGCCGGTCCGCTCAACAAGATCGCCTCGGGCGGCGAGCTCAGCCGCTTCCTGCTGGCGCTCAAGGTCTGCCTGACCGGCACCGACAGCGGGCTGACGATGATCTTCGACGAGATTGATCGCGGCGTGGGCGGCGCCACCGCCGACGCCGTGGGCCGCCGCCTCGCGCAACTGGCCGATGGCGGCCAGGTTCTTGTCGTCACCCATTCGCCGCAGGTGGCGGCGCGCGGGGCGCATCACTGGCGGGTGGAAAAGAAGGTGGCCGATGACCTGACCCTGTCCACCGTCACATCGCTGTCCGATCCCGACCGCGTGGACGAGATCGCGCGCATGTTGTCAGGCGACCGCATCACCGACGAGGCCCGCGCCGCGGCCCAGGCCCTGATGGCGGGCTGAGCGGCTTCATCTGGCAAACAATACCTCGGGGGAGTCGCCCGCGAGGGCGACGGGGGCAGCGCCCCCATCCTGACCGGCCCGCCACGGCGCCGCCGCCCGCTCAGTTGCGCGGCGGCACCAGTTTGCCGGGGTTCATGATCCCTTGCGGGTCCATCGCCTGCTTGAGCGCGCCCATGACGCCCCAGGCCGCCCCGTGTTCTCGCTCCATGTAACCCAGCTTGCCGATGCCGATCCCGTGTTCGCCCGTGGCCGTCCCGCCAAGCGCCAGAGCGCGCTCCACCATGCGGTCCGATACCGCCTTGGCGCGCGTCACCGCGTCGCTGTCGGCCTCGTCGAACAGCAGGATGGCGTGAAAGTTGCCGTCGCCCACATGGCCCAGGATCGGGCCGGGCACGTCATGGGCCCGCAGATCGGCGCGGGTGGCCTCGATCGCCTCGGCCAGCTTCGAGATCGGCACGCAGATATCGGTCACCACCGCGCGCGCGCCGGGGCGGCTCGCCAGGATCGCGTGATAGGCATTGTGCCGCATGGTCCAGAGCGCGGTGCGGTCCTCGGCGCGGGTGGCCCAGTCAAAGCCGGTGCCGCCATGCTCGGCCGCGATCATGCCGAAGGTTTCGGCCTGCTCGGCGACACCGGTCTCGGAGCCGTGGAATTCCAGCAACAGATGGGGCCGCTCGGGCAGGGTCATCCCGGCATGGGCGTTGACCGCCGCCACGCTGTCCGGGTCCATCAGCTCGATCCGCGCCATGGGAATGCCCATCTGGATCGTGGCGATCACCGCCTGCACCGCCGCCTCGACGGTGTCGAACCCGCAAACCGCGCTCGACACCGCCTCGGGCTGGCCATGCAGGCGCAGCGTCAGTTCGGTGATCAGGCCAAGCGTGCCCTCGGCGCCCACGAACAGCCCCGTCAGGTCATACCCGCTCGACGACTTGCGTGCCCGCGTGCCGGTGCGGATCACCTCGCCCGAGGCCGTGACCACCTCCAGCCCCAGCACGTTGTCGCGCATCGTGCCATAGCGCACGGCGGTCGTGCCGCTGGCCCGGGTCGAGGCCATGCCCCCGATCGAGGCATTGGCGCCCGGATCGACCGGGAAGAACAGTCCCGTCGCCCGCAGCTCTCGGTTCAGCGCCTCGCGCGTGACGCCGGGCTGCACGGTTGCGTCCATGTCCTCCTGGTGGATGTCCAGAACCCGGTCCATGCGCGAGAAATCCACGCAGATGCCGCCTTGAAACGCCTGTGCCTGGCCTTCCAGCGACGTGCCGGTGCCCCAGCCCACCACCGGGCAGCCCGCAGTGGCACAGGCCTTGACGATGCGCGCGACCTCCTCGGTGGTCTCGGGATAGGCGACGGCATCGGGCGGGGCAGGGGGGAAATGGCTTTCGCTTCGGCCATGCAGATCCAGATCGGACTTGGACCGCGTGATCCGTTGTCCTAGAAATGTGGAAATTTCGGCGATTGCGTCTTCGACACTCATCCTGGCCTCCCGGTTATGAATCGGCGCAGGGTAGGACAGGCGCGGCGCGGGGGAAAGCCGCCGGATACGGGATCTGACAGACCATGACCGACGGTGAACACTCTATCCTGAAGCAGAAGGCCGCGGCCCTTGTGGCGGCGGTCCGCAATGGATGGGGCGTTCTGCTGACGCGCGGGCCAAGCCAGTTCCAGTTCTGGCTGATCGCCCTCGCGATCGGCATCGCGGCGGGCTTTGCCGCGCTGCTTTTTCGAAAGGGAATCATGGGCTTGCAGCGGCTGGCCTATGGCACCGACGATCCCGGCCGGGTTCATTCTCTGGCGGAAATGCTGCCGTGGTACTGGCTGCTGATCGTGCCCATCCTCGGCGGGTTGGTCGTGGGGCTGATCCTGCACCATTTCACCGATGACGCGCGGGTGCGTTCGGTCTCGGACGTGATCGAGGGCGCGGCGCTGAACGAGGGCCGCGTCGAGGGGCGCGCCGGCGTGGCCTCGGTCTTCGCCTCGATGATAACCCTCGGAACCGGCGGCTCCTCGGGGCGCGAAGGCCCGGTGGTGCACATGGCCGGCGTGATCTCGAGCTGGGTGAGCGACCGGATCAACGCCGACGGGATCACCGGGCGCGACCTGTTGGGCTGCGCGGTGGCGGCGGCGGTCTCGGCCTCGTTCAACGCCCCGATCGCCGGGGCGCTCTTCGCGCTGGAAGTGGTGTTGCGCCACTTTGCCCTGCACGCCTTCGCCCCCATCGTGATCGCCAGCGTGGCCGGCACGATCATCAACCGGCTGGAATTCGGCGACATCACCGAATTCACCCTGCCCACCACCAGCGTTCTGGAATTCTATGTGGAACTGCCTGCCTTCCTGTTGCTCGGGCTGGTCTGCGGCGCGGTCGCCACGGTGCTCATGCATTCGATCCTCTTTGCCGAGGACATGGCCAGCTACGTGCAGAAACGCGCGCGCCTGCCGCGCTGGCTGCGCCCGGCGGTGGCGGGCGGGATGCTCGGGGCGCTGGCGATCTGGTTTCCGCATATCATCGGCGTCGGCTACGAGACCACCTCGGCCGCGCTGACCGGGCAGTTGCTGCTGCACGAGGCGGTGGTTTTCACCGTGCTCAAGGTGGTGGCGGTCGCGATCACCATCGGCGGGCGCATGGGCGGCGGCGTGTTCTCGCCCTCACTGATGGTCGGCGCGCTGACCGGGTTGGCCTTCGGGCTGATCGCCACGGGGCTTTTCCCCGACGTGTCGGGCTCGGCCACGCTTTATGCCCTTGCCGGCATGGGCGCGGTCGCGGCGGCGGTGCTGGGGGCGCCGATCTCGACCACGCTGATCGTGTTCGAACTGACCGGCGACTGGCAGACGGGCCTTGCGGTGATGGTGGCCGTGTCGATGTCCACCGCGCTTGGCGCGAAGCTCGTCAAACGGTCGTTTTTCCTCACGCAACTGGAACGCCGCGGGCGGCGGCTGGCGGCCGGGCCACAGGCCTATCTGCTGGCGATGTTCCGGGTCGAGCGGCTGATGCGCGGCCCCGACCACGAGCGCGCGGCCAAGGAAGACCAATGCTGGGCGCTGATCGAGGATGGCGTCTATATCGACGGCAATGCTACGCTGGAGGCGGCGATGCCCGTCTTCGAACGCTCCGCCGTGCCCTTCATCCCCGTGGTCACCCTGCGCGGCGAGGGCCAGCCCCCCGAACTGATGGGGGCGCTCTTCCATGTCGATGCGC
>JAASSQ010000231.1 GCA_021767845.1 Roseovarius sp.
CGCCATCGCGGCGGGCTGGGGCGCGTCGGCGGCGTTCCGCATCATGCGGCAGGGCGGCTGAGCCGGGCGAAATTGCCCCGCCGGCGGGTATTCCCCTTGCCCTGAGCCCCGGACCGGGGCATCCCTGACCCTGACATGGATCTTGGACCCTATATCCTGCTGGCCTCGCTCGAAGGGGCGGTGACGGCGGCCGTTCTGGCGCTGACAGCGGTGGGCCTGTCGCTGGTTTTCGGCGTGATGCGGGTGGTCAATATCGCGCATGGGGAATTCTTCATGCTGGGCGCGGTGATTGCCTGGTGGGTCGCGCAGATGGCGGGCGGGCACCCCGCGATCGGCTTTGCCGCCGCGCTGATCGTCGCGCCGCTGGCCGTGGGCGCGGTGGCGGTGGCCTCCGACATGACGATCCTCAAGCGGCTGGACTATGACCCCGAGCGCACCATCGTGGCCACGATCGGCCTGTTATACATCATCCAGCAGCTGACGCTGATGACCTATGGCCCCGAGGCGCGGCCCGTCGAGGCGCCGTTCAACCAGCGGATCGCCCTGCCCTGGATCGAGCGCGCCGAGACAGGCTGGCAGTTCTACTATCCCTGGGGGCTGTCCACGACGACCTACAAGCTGGCGGTGATCGGCGCGGCGGCGGTGGTGCTGTGCGGGGTCTGGGCGATGATGGCACGGACCCGCGCGGGGCTGGTGATGCGCGCCACGCAAGCCGACCGCGAGATGGCGCTGGCCTTCGGCATCCCCGTCGAGCGGGTCTATGCGATGGTCTTTGGCCTGGGCGCGGCGCTGGCGGCGCTGGCCGCCGTTCTGATCGTGCCGATCCAGCAGGCGCATTACCTGATGGGGGCCGATCCGTTGCTTCTGTCCTTCATCGTGGTCATCATCGGCGGGCTGGGCAGCCTGCCCGGCACGGTGCTGGCCGCCGTGCTGATCGGGCTGAGCGACGGGATCATCTCGGTCTTCTTCTCGCCCACGCTGGCCAAGATCCTGGCGACGCTGCTGGTGGGGCTGGTGCTGGTCTTTCGGCCGCAGGGCCTGTTCGGGACGCGCGCCGCATGAGCGCCGACACGCGCCGGATATTCGCCCTGCATGGCGGCCTTCTGGTGCTGCTGTTCGCGCTGCATTTCGTGCTGCCGGCCTATCACCACGGCAACCTTGCCCGGATCATGGTGCTGGCGAGCTATGCCATCGGCTACAACATTCTGTTCGGCTATACCGGCCTGCTGAGCCTGGGCCATGCGCTGTTCTTTGCGGCGGGCATGTATGGCATGGCGCTGAGCATCCAGTATGGCGGGGTCACGCCCGCGCCGGCGCTGCTGGCCGGGATCGCGGCGGGCGCGGTGGTGTCGGGCGCGCTGGCGCTCTTGGCGCTGCGCACGACCGGCGTGGCCTTCATGATCGTGACGCTGATGTTCGCGCAGGCCGGATACCTGACAATCCTCTATTTCGGCGACTACACGCGCGGTGACGAGGGGTTCGTCCTGCAGGCCGCGCAACGCACGCTGTGGGGCATCGACCTGAGCGATCCGGCCAACCGCTATGTCGCGGCGCTGATCCTGTTCGCGGTCTGCCTGATGGCCAGCCTGTGGCTGGTGCGCGCACCCTTTGGCCGGGTGCTGGTGGCAATCCGCGAAAACGAGGAGCGCGTCACCATGCTGGGCTACAACGCCTTTGCCCACAAGCTGGGCGCGATGGTGGTGTCGGGCACGATCTCGGCCGCGGCGGGCGCCGCCTATGGGCTGCTGTTCGGCTATGCCGGGGCGACCTTCGCCAGCGTGCAATATTCGATCTTCCCGCTTCTGTGGGTGCTGTTGGGCGGGGCGGGCACGGTGCTGGGCCCGTTCATCGGCACGCTGTTCATGTTCTACCTGATCGACCTGAGTTCGGGGCTGACCACGGCTTACATGCTGATCGCGGGCGTGGCGCTGGTGGCGCTGACGCTGTTCGCGCCCCAGGGTCTGGCCGGAGAGCTGCGCCGCCGGGTCTGGAAGGGCCTGCCATGAGCGGTGCGGTGCTGCTGTCCACGCACGGCCTGACCAAGCGGTTCGACGGGCTGACCGCCGTGGAGGACGTGGATTTCGACCTGCCCGCGGGCGAGGTGCGCGCCCTGATCGGGCCGAACGGCGCGGGCAAGACGACGCTGGTGGGCATGATCTGCGGGCGGATCGCGCCAAGCGCGGGGCGCATCGTCTTTGACGGGCAGGACATCACCGCCCTGCCCGCGCACGCCCGTATCCGGCGCGGCATGGCCTATACCTTTCAGATCACCTCGGTCTTTCCGCGCTTGAGCGTGCGGGAAAACGTGGCGCTGGCCGCGCGGCGGCGTATCAAGGGCCGCGCGGCGGTGGACCGCGCCGTGGGCGCGGCGCTGGAGCGTGTCGGCCTGCCGGAGCGGCCGGACGAGGAGGCGGGCAACCTGAGCTACGGGCATCAGCGGCTGCTGGAACTGGCGATGGGGCTGGTGCAGGCGCCGCGCCTGCTGATCCTCGACGAGCCGACGCAAGGCTTGAGCGAAGGCGAGGTCGAACGGGTCAAGGCGCTGATCGAAGAACTGCGGGGCGACACCACGATCCTGTTGATCGAACACAACATGCGCGTGGTGATGGACCTGGCCGACCGGGTGACGGTGCTGAATTTCGGCCGCGTGCTGGCCGAGGGCACCCCCGCCGAAATCCATGCCGACGCGGCCGTGCAGGCGGCCTATCTGGGGACGGGCTGATGCTGGAGCTTGAAGCGATCGACGCGGGCTATGGCAAGGCGCAGGTGCTGCGCGGCTTTTCCCTGAGCGTGGCGCCAGGCGAGATCGTCTGCCTGCTGGGGCGCAACGGCGCGGGCAAGAGCACGCTGATGAAGGCCACGATGGGGCTGTTGCCGCTGATGGGCGGGCGCGTTCTGCTGGACGGTGCCGAGATCAGCCGCCTGCCCGCCCACGAGGTGCCGCGCGCGGGGCTGGGCTATATCCCGCAGGGGCGGCGGCTTTTTGCCGGGCTGAGCGTGGCGCAGAACCTGGAGATCGGGTTGCGCGCGCGTGGGTCGGGGCGCGACACGCTGGAGGAGGTGCTGGCCCTGTTTCCGCGCCTGCGCGAGCGGATGGGACAGAAGGCCGAGACCCTGTCGGGCGGCGAACAGCAGATGCTGGCCACGGCGCGGGCGCTGTGCCTGCGGCCCAAGGCGCTGTTGCTGGACGAGCCGACCGAGGGGCTGCAGCCCTCGATGATCGACGCGATCCGGCAGGTGATCGTGACCATGCGGCAGGCCGGCGTCGCGATCCTGCTGGTCGAGCAGCGGGTCGATGCGGTGCTGGAGGTGGCCGACCGGGTGGCCTTCATCGAGACCGGGCGGAACGGCGAGGTGATGGAGGCCGCGCGCCTGCGCGCCGATCATGCGATCGTGGAGCGCTACATCGGCGTCTGAGCCGGGTGGCCGGCGGGGTGATGGGGGCGCTGCCCCCGTCGCCCTTGCGGGCGACTCCCCCGAGGTATTTCTTGCCAGATGAAGCGGGCGGTCAGAGGAAGCTGGTGAAGGGGATGAAGCGCACCGGCGTACCGGGGGTGATCTGCGCGGGGCCGTCGGGCAGCTCGACAAGGCCCTCGGCCCAGCTGAGCCCGCTGATGCGGCCCGAGCCTTCGGATTTGAAGACTTCCGCGCGGCCATCGCGCATCCGGGCGCGCAGGTATTCGCGGCGGCCGGGTTTCTTGGATTTCTCGAAGGCGGCGGGCAGGTCGAAGCCTTGCGGCGCGTGCCAGCCCGCGCCGGCCAGAAGGCCCATCGCCGGACGTGCGAAGACCAGCGTGCAGACCAGCGCCGCGACCGGGTTGCCGGGCAGGCCGAAAACCGGCGTGGCGTTCCACAGGCCCAGCGCGAGGGGGCGGCCGGGTTTGACGGCGACGCGCCATTCGGCCATCGCGCCGGCCTCGGTCAGAAGCGCCGAGACGTGATCCTCGTCGCCCGAGGAGGCGCCGCCGGAGGTGAGGATCACGTCGGCCTCTTGCGCGGCCCGGTCGAGCGCGGAGCGCAGGGTCTCGCGGTTGTCGGGGACACGGCCCAGATCGACCGTGTCGAAGCCGAACTCCTGCGCGAGCGCAAGAAGCATCGGGCGGTTGGCGTCGAAGATCTGACCCGGCCCGGCGGTGCCGCCGGGTTCGACCAGTTCGTCGCCGGTGGAGATCACCGCGACGCGCAGCCGGTCGTGCACGGGCAGGGCGGCGTGACCGGTGGCCGAGGCGAGCGCGAGATCGGCGGGGGTGAGGCGGCGGCCGGCAGGCAGAATGGTGTCGCCCGCCGCCACGTCCTCGCCCGCGCGGCGGGTGTTGGCGCCGGTCTTGATGCCGGGGCGGAAGGCGATGGCGGTGTCGGAGGCGGTCACGTCCTCTTGCAGGATGACGGTATCGACGCCCCGGGGCAGCGCCGCGCCGGTGAGCACGCGGACGGCATGGCCCGGTGGCACCGTGCCGTCGAAGGGCCGGCCGGCAGCGGCGCGGCCCTTGACCAGCGGCAGGGTCTGGTCGCCCTCGGTCAGCGTGGCATGGGCGAAGCCGTAGCCATCGACCGCGGTGTTGGCCTGCGGCGGGTTGGCGCGCCGCGCGGTCACGTCCTGCGCGAGGATGCGGCCACGGGCCCGGGCAAGCGGCACGGTCTCGGCCCCCACGACAGGGTGCAGCCTATCGCGCAGCAGCGCCAGCGCGTTGTCCACCGGGGTCCAGTCCACGCCCGCAGGCAGGGCGAAGCAGTCGTCGCGCAGGGGCGGCGGCGCGAGGGGCGTGTCGGCGGCGGCGCGGTTCAGCTTGTCTTCGTGGCCAAGGCCCATGATCCAGCCCTCCTCGGGTGCGTTGACATCCAACATGGCGCGCAGGTCGGACGAGGA
>JAASSQ010000028.1 GCA_021767845.1 Roseovarius sp.
GCGATCAGCTTCAGCCGCAGCCAGAGCGTGCGCTCGACGCCCGGCTGGCCCGGATTGGACCGGCGCGGTGCCTGGTTGGTCGAGCTTTTGAAATGCAGGTTGCCCCAGCCGCCGTTGCCGCCTTTGGCCAGAAGAACGCGCTCGCCCACCTCGGTCAGGTCGGCGATCACGGTTTCCTGATCCTCGTCCAGGATCTCGGTGCCGACGGGCACACCCAGCACGATGTCGTCGCCATCCTTGCCGGTGCGCTGCTTGCCCATGCCGGGTTGGCCGTTCTTGGCGAAGAAATGCTGCTGGTAGCGGAAGTCGATCAGCGTGTTCAGCCCCTCGACCGCCTCGGCCCAGACCGACCCGCCCTTGCCGCCGTCACCGCCATCCGGGCCACCATATTCGATATATTTCTCCCGCCGGAAGCTGATGCAGCCCCCGCCACCGCTGCCCGAGCGGATGTGAACCTTTGCGAGATCGAGAAATTTCATGTCATCTCCTTATGCAAAGGGTCCGCCCGCCTCAATCCATTTTACGGCTGTAGGTCCAGGTGGGAACCTTAGCGTTCCGGGCCACCGAGAAGGTTTCGGCATCCCCGAGATATTCGAAGCCGGCGTTCGTCAGCACTCGCGCCGATGCGGCGTTGTCCTGAAACACGGTTGCAAACACCGTCCGGCATTCCAGCGGATTGGCGGCAAGCAACGCTTGGACCGCCGCGGATGCCACCCCGCTGTTCCAATAGGCCGGTGCGACCCAGAAACCGATCTCGCACTGACCGCGATCCATCCGCTCAAGACTGATGAGGCCCATCACCTCGGGGCCATCCGTCTTGGTGCCGTCCATGGCCCAGACATCCTCGGTACGCTCGTCCGACAGCGCCCGCGCGATGAAAGCCTCGGTCGTGCCCGGGGGCAGAGGATGGGGGATCGAGGTCGTGCCCCTGGCCACGCGCTCGTCCCCGGCATAGAACTCGATCATGCCTGCATCGGACGGGCGCAAGGGCCGCAAATCGAACCGTTCGGTGGCGATGACCGGCTGGTTGACGATCAGATCGTGTTTCATTTTCCGTTCTCCTCCAAACGTCACCCGGCCGGTCGCGCGACCATGTCGAAGCCTCCTCAAACCTCGATGCCGGAAACGAAGAAGGGGACCGGCGGCTCCGCCGATCCCCCCAATGTCTGAACCTTGTCAGATCGGCTTACTCGGCAGCCTCCGCAGCGGGCAGGACCGAAATAAAGGTGCGGCCCTTGAGGCCCTTGTGGAACTTCACGGCGCCTTCGGCGACGGCAAAGATCGTGTGATCCTTGCCCTGCCCCACGCCATCACCCGGCCAGAACTTGTTGCCGCGCTGACGCACGATGATGTTGCCCGGAACAACGGCTTCGCCGCCGTATTTCTTCACGCCAAGACGGCGACCCGCTGAGTCGCGGCCGTTACGGGAGGAACCGCCTGCTTTCTTGTGTGCCATATCGAGTTACTCCTTTAGCCCTTGGCCAGTTCTTTTGCCTGATCGACCCAGCCTTCGCGCTCGATCCGGCCCTTGAACGACAGCTTTTCGTCCATATCAGCAATGTCGGCCTCCGTCCACGCCGCGATCTGGGCGTAGGTGGTGATGCCGGCATCGTTCAGCTTCTTTTCAAGCGCCGGGCCGACACCCGACAGCTTCTTGAGATCGTCACCGCCCTGATCGGCCTTCGCGGCCTTCTTCGGCGCGGCCTTCTTGGGGGCTTCGGCATTGGCCTTAGCCTTCTTGGCCGGGGCCTTCGCTTCGGCTGCGGCGGATGCCACAGAAGCCACAGAGCCTGCGCCCACGGCCGCTTTCACGCCCGACTTTTCACCGCCCTTTTCAAGGATTTCTGTGACGCGCAGCAGGGTCAGCTGCTGACGATGGCCGACCGTGCGCTTCGAGCCGTGCTTGCGGCGGCGCTTGACGAACTTGATGACCTTGTCACCCTTGACCTGATCGACGACCTCGGCCTGAACGGCGGCGCCTTCGACCAAGGGCGCGCCGATGACCGGCTTGTCACCACCCAGCATCAGAATCTCGTTGAATTGAACTTTCTCGCCGGCGTCGGCAGCCAGTTTCTCGACGCGCAGCACGTCACCCGACTGCACCTTGTACTGCTTGCCACCGGTTTTCAGAACCGCGAACATATGCATTTCCTTTCGCTTGCCGCGTCCTTCGGTCTCCGGGGAACCCGGATGTTTCCGGCGCTTGGCCACCTTGGACAGCGCGCCCTCTGGGGGGGCGACAGTTACACCACCCGCGCGGGCATCACCCGCCGGGATGCGCGCTTATTCAAAAGTTGGGCGCCGGAGTCAAGGGGGCTGACCGTTTTCCGATCAGAGTTTCTGACTGGACAGCCGCTGCGCGATCGCCTGCCCGAGCAGATACGAAATGTCATCATACATCCTGTTGAACGCCGTGAACATCGCATCGGTCAACGCCCGGCCCTTGGGTGTGCGGTAGAAGGCGGCATATGCGTCGAGTTTGCCGGCATCCAGTGGCGCATAGGCCAGCAGCAGAAACGAATGCAGCCAGAGGTGCGCATCCTCGCGCACCGTGTCTTCCTGCGACCAGACATCGGACAGGATGTCATCCTGCGTCATGTCTACCGCACCACCGTCCAGAAGCCCCTCGTAGAACAACAGGTTGGCATTCATCGCACCGGCCACGTTGCGTTCGACAAGGTCGCTGTCGGCAATGATGGTTTCGATCACGTCCAGAAGCGGCGCGCCCATGTGACGCTGGCGCTCCAGCCGCTCGCGGGCGGCGTCCTCGACCGCGCTGTCGAGAAGAGCCCGCCGCGCGGCCAGTTCGAGGGCGACAACCTCCTCACCCGAACCGTTCTGGAAGAATTCCAGCATTGCGGCAACATCTTCGCCGTGCAGCGCCCGGGCGAATTCGACCTCGACCAGGGCTCGCATCTTGTCGATGTCGTGGATTCGCGAAACAACCTCGCGCCAGCCGTCACCGTCGCCTTCGGGCAGCATGTCGCGCCCTAGGCCCGCGCCGAATTCAAGGCCTTCCTGGCGCATGATCCCGATCGTTTCCTCGATCCGAAGCGCGTCGGACAAGGCGGCAATGTCGGCGGGGGCCTGCGCCCGCGCATCCGTGGCCAGGCTGGCCGTCAGCAGCGCCGCGGCTGCAAGTGCCTGCGCGCATGCGGCGATCAAAGCTCCTGCCCTCCGGCCACAGCGCCCATCCGGTGGGCCATCGCGGCATAGCGATCGCCCATGATCTCCCATTGCACGGCGTTCATAAGCTCATAAACCCGTTGCATGCGCGGTTGCCGCAACGCATCCAGGTAGGCGCGCAGGTCCGCGTCCGAAATCTCGCGATAGGTATAGGCCGCATTCGCAAGCGCGGATTCCTTCATGCTAAGGCGCAGTTCGTTTTCCGTCTCGCGCATCATCGCGCGCAATGCGCCTTCGTCCAGGTCGCGCCGCAAAAGACCGGCCTCGGACGCGGCCATCAGGAACCGCACCTGGATTTCCTGAACCGCGCGCACGGCGACGCCGCTTTCATCCACCGCCGCGTTGAGGTCACGCAGAATGCCAAGCCGCTCATCTCCACGCTTGACCATGTCGGCAACCAAGGCCTCGCCCTTCTCCCGCTTCTGCGCGTCGGGCGCCTTGTGCGCCGCGTTCTCGACCTCGACAAGGCGCTGCCCGAGCGGCGAGGCATAGAACGCGGCGGCATGTGCAAGGTCTTCGTCGCTCAGGGTTTCTTGCAGGATACCGATGGCGGTAGCCCGCATTTTCCCGGTGTCGAACACGTCCTTCGCGATGCTGTCCCACTCGTCGGCAAATGTTCCAGGGTCGATTCCCAGCATCGTCGCCGCATCCTCGGCCGTAAGCCCGATGCTGTCGAGCGCCACATCGAATCCCGTGACGTCGAGAAACGCCTCCACCCGCTCCTTCTCGGCCGCGTGGAGCGCCGCCGCCCATAGCAAAGCCACCCCCGCCACAAGCGCGGCGATAGCGTGCGGCAAACGGTTGATCTGGCGCGTTGCGGTCATGCTGCCTCCTTGGTTCATATGCCTGATTTACGAACCTAGGCAAAATCTATGCGCAAACAACGGAAAACCCCCTTGTCATGCCCGGCAAAGGAATCTAAACGCAGCCCCCAGACCCCGCGGAGAGGTGCCGGAGTGGTCGAACGGGGCGGTCTCGAAAACCGTTGAGCCTTCACAGGCTCCCAGGGTTCGAATCCCTGTCTCTCCGCCATTTGGCTTCCCCGCTCGCACAAGCGTCTGCCCATCGGGGCTACACCACAATTCCTTGTTTTCGCTGCACTGTCTTGCCGGATTTGCCTTAATCCGTTGTTAGCCTCCAGCCTCGATGCTGAGGCATACGGAGGTTTTCACGATGCCCCTGCCCGATCGACGCAGGCTGCCGACCGCGCGTGAACGGCTTTTCGAGTTGATCCGCCAGCAATCGGCGCGCGCGGACCTGTCGGACCATGCCACACCGACCCGCGCCCTCAGGCACGAGGACGCCATGCGCTTTCTGCGGCGCGCCGATCGTTCTTTCGGGCTTGACCCGCTGCGCGACGGCGCTCAGCCGCGGAATCCCGTCGCAACCACGAATTTTTCCGAACTGTCAGCGCGCGATGCGGGTGGCTTCACGTTGGCGACCTTGGCGAACCGTTGTTTCAAGAGCTTCTGCAATTCACCTTCCGCGCCGCCGGCCAGCACTTTCGAGACGAAAGTGCCGCCCTCGTCCAACACATCGAACGCCAGATATGCGGCCGCTTCGCACAGCGCGATGATCCGCAAGTGATCGGTCTGCTTGTGGCCGGAGCTGGAGGCGGCCATGTCCGACATCACCACGTCGGCCTTGCCGCCCAGCCATGCCTTGACCTTCTCGTCGGCCCCATCCTCCATGAAATTGAGCTGATGGATCTCGCAGCCCGCGATCGGTTCGACCTCCTGCAGATCGATTCCGAGGATGTAGCCCTGAGCCTTGCCCGATTTCTCGCCAAGCGCATTCACCCGCGGCACCGCGACCTGGCACCAGCCGCCCGGTGCGCAGCCCAGATCGACCACCCGCGCGCCCGGCACGAGGAAGCGGTACTTGTCGTCCAGTTCCATGATCTTGAAAGCCGCGCGCCCGCGATACCCCTCGGCCTTGGCGCGCTTGACGTAAGGGTCGTTCAACTGCCGTTGCAGCCAGCGGGTTGAAGAAGGTTTGCGCCCCCGTGCCGTCTTGACCTTGACCGTCAGGTCGCGCTGCCCGCGCCCCGAAGTGTTCTTGCCGTCGGGTTTTTTCGCCATCGTTTCTATCCTTGCCCGTTCCGCAACACGCCATCGGCCGACATCAGGGCATAGAGCATCCCCTCGCGCAGCCCCCGGTCAGCCACCGACAGCCGGTCGGTCGGCCAGCAGCGCAACAAAGCCTGCAAGATCGCCGACCCCGACATGATAAGCGCCTGCCGGTCCAGCCCGATCCGGGGGTCCTTGCGCCGCCCCGCCGGGCCAAGCGCCAGGTACTTGCGAATGACCAGATCGATCTCATCGCTGGTCATGCACAGCCCGTCCACCTTGTTTCGGTCGTATCGTTTCAAGCCCAGGTGGCTGGCCGCCACCGTGGTGACGGTGCCCGACGTGCCGATGATCTGGAATCCGTCACGCGATTGTTCGTTCTTGTAAGGTGCGAATTCGGCAAGGTTTTCCTCGAAAAACCAACTCATCAGCGCGAACCGCGCGCTGTCATCCTCCACGTCGCGGAACTGGTCGCGCAGGGTGGCCACGCCAAGCGGTACGCTGATCCAGTCCACCACCCGCGCGGCGGGACGCTTGCCATCGTTGCAATGGAAACCGCCATGCATCCGCATGATCGCGCGGGCGCGTTCGCCCGGCGGCACATCGCGCAGGTCGATCCAGACAAGCTCGGTCGAGCCGCCGCCGATATCCACCACCAACAACTGTTCCGTGCCGGGATTGACCAGCGGCGCACAGGAGACCACGGCCAATTGCGCCTCTTCCTGCGGTTCGATCATGTCGAGCTGCAGCCCCGTTTCACGCTGCACGCGGCTCAGGAAGTGCTTGCCATTGGCGGCGCGCCGGCAAGCCTCGGTCGCGACCAGCCGCATCCGCTGCACCTTGTGGCGCTTGATTTTCTGCTGGCACACGCGAAGCGCCTGCAGCGTCCGGTGGATCGCCGAACGCGACAAGCGGCCATATTTCTCAAGGCCCGAGCCGAGTTGCACGGACTTGGAGAAACTGTCCACCACCTTGAACTGGTCGCCCTCGGGACGGGCAATCAGCATACGGCAGCTATTTGTTCCCAGATCCAGTGCGGCATACAGCGCCGACGGATCGGGGGAGCACTGTGCGGGGCTCTCAACCGTTTTCGGGATCGCGCCCGCACCTTCGGGACGCTTGGGCGCCATCTTACACGCCCTCCATTTCGAGTTGCCATCAAGGTAATGCCTTGCCCTGTCCGGCGCAAGCTCTGCGGCGATGCATGAAGATCATGAAATCATTTCGCGCGCGCCCGTCTGGCGGCCCCTCGCCGGGCGCAGTAGGCTTCCGACGTCGCAGGACGCGCGCGTTCTGTCGAAATTCGACGCAGCCACACCCCACAGCTGCTTTACAGAGGGACCACCGAGGAAGAGGAATCAACCATGGTTGACGTGACGGTCGTCTACTGGCGGGACATCCCCGCACAAGTCATTGTCGGCAAAGGCCGCCGTGGCGCCAAGAAACCCTTGCCCGAACGGTTCGAGCAGGCCATCGACCGCGCGGCGATGAAGGTGGGCGCTGCCGAGACCGACGCCTATCTGGCAGAGTGGCGCAAGGCGGCCCCCTACCAGGTCGAGGGCGATCCCTCGGAGGTGGCCGAGGCTGAGGCGGCCCGGCTCGATGCGGAATACGATCAGGCCCGGATCAAGGCGCTGGTCGCCAATGATGGCTGGGCATGAACCCCAGATCGCTATGGGAGGCCACGATGGCTCTGTTGAATTTCAAGAAGCGTGATACCGCGGCGCAGGCCCCGGCCCCCGTCAACCCGCAGGTCGAAGCCTTCCTGAAAGGCTATTCGATCGAGGTGATGCCCCGCACCGCCGAGAAGGTCGAGAATTTCCGCGACCTGCTGCCCGAGGGCACCCGCGTCTACATCGCCCATATCGAAGGCACGCCGATCGA
This sequence comes from Roseovarius sp., assembly GCA_021767845.1. GTDB lineage: Bacteria > Pseudomonadota > Alphaproteobacteria > Rhodobacterales > Rhodobacteraceae > Roseovarius. The sequence continues at coordinate 7,140 of JAASSQ010000028.1, forward strand.
GGACATGGTTGCCACCGCCACACGCCTGTCGCGCGAGGGCTTCACCGTCATGCCGCATTTTCCCGCGCGCATCATCAAGGACCGTGCCACGCTGGCCGACTGGATCGCGCGGTATCAGGGCGAGGCCGGTGTCGATCAGGCGCTTTTGCTGGCGGGCGGCGTGGCCAAGCCGCATGGGGAATTCCATTGCTCCATGCAGCTCATGGAAACCGGCGAATTCGACAAGGCCGGGTTCAAGCGCCTGCACGTCGCAGGCCATCCCGAAGGCAACAAGGACATCGACCCCGATGGAAGCCGGCGCAACGTGGACGAGGCGCTGCAATGGAAACAGGCGTTTTCCGAGCGCACAGATGCGGACATGGCCATCGCCACGCAATTCGCCTTCGACGCAAAGCCGATCATCGCGTGGGCCGACGGGCTGCGCGCGGCGGGCATCACCCTGCCCGTCCATATCGGCATCGCCGGTCCCGCGAAGCTACAGACCCTCATCAAGTTCGCCATTGCCTGCGGCGTGGGTCCATCCTTGAAAGTCCTGCAAAAGCGGGCGATGGACGTCTCGAAACTGCTGCTGCCCTACGAGCCGACCGAGGTTCTGACCGACCTTGCCGCCCACAAGGCCGCCAACCCCGATTTCAACATCGAGACGGTGCATTTCTTCCCCTTGGGCGGGATCAAGACCAACGCCACCTGGGCGATCGAAAACGGCGGCGCGTCAGCCGTGCCGGCAAATGCATCCTGACCGAAGGACAGACAACAAATGACCCGCACTATCGTCGAAAGCAAATCGAAGACCGCGATCATCGGCTTCGACCAGCCGTTCTGCGTGATCGGAGAACGGATCAACCCGACGGGCCGCAAGAAACTGGCCGCCGAGCTTGAGGCGGGCGATTTCTCGACCGTCGAGGCCGACGCCGTGGCGCAGGTCGCGGCCGGGGCGACCGTGCTCGATGTGAATGCGGGCGTGGTCTACAACTCCAACCCCGATCCAAACCAGACCGAACCGCCCCTGATGCGCAAGATGATCGAGCTGGTTCAAGGGCTTGTCGATGTGCCGCTGTGCATCGACAGTTCCGTGCCCGGCGCACTGGAAGCGGGGCTCGAGGCCTGCCACGGGCGACCGCTGCTGAACTCGGTGACCGGCGAGGAGGAACGGCTGGAAGCGATCCTGCCCCTGGTCAAGAAATACAACGTGCCGGTCGTGGCGATCTCGAACGACGACACGGGCATTTCCGAAGACCCCGATGTGCGCTTCGCCGTGGCCAAGAAGATCGTTGAGCGCGCCGCGGATTTCGGCATCCCGGCCCACGATATTGTGGTTGACCCGCTGGTGATGCCTATCGGTGCCATGTCCACCGCCGGTCTGCAGGTCTTCACCCTGGTGCGGCGGCTGCGCGAGGAGTTGGGTGTCAACACCACCTGCGGGGCGTCGAATATCAGTTTCGGGCTTCCGAACCGGCATGGGATCAACAACGCTTTCCTGCCGATGGCCATGGGCGCGGGAATGACCAGTGCGATCATGAACCCGGTCGCCCTGCCAGTGAAACAGGCCGAGATCGCCGCCAAGAAGGCCGAGGTGGAGGCAGCCGGGATCGTTCTGCCCGAGGGCATGGACGACGAAACCTTCTGCCAGCTGTTCGGGCTGGGATCGACAAAACCCCGTGCTGGCAAGGAGATGGAGGCCATTCGGGCCGCCAATTTCCTGACCAACAACGACCCGCATGGCGGCGAGTGGATCAAGTTCAACAAGGCGCCGGTCAAGCCGGGTGAGGATGCGGCAGGCGCGCGGGGCGGCCGGTCGGGCGGCCGGCGGCGGCGGCGGGCCTGACGGGGCATACCGAAAACCACGAAATCCTTGCCACCGCCGCGCAGATCGTGCGGCGGTGATTTCGTACGAATTGCAAGAATTACCCCACGCTTTCGTACAAAACACGGCATCCGGGCGGAAAATTTGGTACAAAATGCCCGAGCGCGCCGCAGCCAGCGGCCCCGTTCCGGCGGCAGGATCGGGATCACAGGCCTGTGTAAGCAGTTGTCATTCCCTCCGCCTCCTATAGTTTTCCTTGCAGTCCCGACCGCCGCAACCCGCCTGCAAGGCGCCTTTCGGAAAGTCCGACGTGAACCTTTGGAAGCAAATCCTGATTCTCGGCCTTCTCGGCGCCCTCGGCTATGGCGGCTACGAGGGCTATCGCCAGTATCTCGGCACGGCGGAGAGCGCCTCGGGCGGGCCGGAGCGGTCACGCGACGCGCGGGCGACGCCGGTCGAAGTGGCGCGGGCCGAGCGCCGGGTGATGAGCCGGACGGTCGAGGCGGTCGGCACCACGCGCGCCCTGCAGTCGGTCGAGATCGTGCCCGAGGCCGAAGGCCGGATCGTGGAGCTGAACATCACGCCGGGCGAAACCGTCGAGGAAGGCGCGGTGCTGGTGCGGCTGGATGACGCCATCGCCCGGGCCGACCTGGCCGAGGCCGAGGCGCGCCTGACCGAACGGCAGCAGGCCCTGACCCGCGTCACCACCCTGCGCCGCAGCAATGCCGTGGCCGAGGCCACAGTCGAAGAGGCCGAGGCGCGGCTGGCCGAGGCGCGCGCGCAGCTGGACCGCGCGGCGCGGCGGCTGGAGGAGCGCACGATCACCGCGCCCTTCGCCGGGGTCGTCGGGCTGAGCAATGTCGATCCCGGCGCGCGGGTCGATCAGGGCACGCTGATAACCCGGCTGGATGACCTGAGCCGGATCGAGATCGAATTCGCCCTGCCCGAGACACTGTTCGCGCAGGTCGAGCGGGGCCAGCCCGTGACGGCGACTGGCGTCGCCTTTCCCGATCAGGTCTTCGAGGGGCGAATCGAGGCGGTGGACAGCCACATCGACCCGGTCAGCCGGTCGTTCCGCACCCGCGCGGTGCTGCCCAACCCCGACGGCATCCTGCCCGCGGGCATGTTCCTCTCGCTGGAGCTGACGTTATCGGAAAGCGAGCGGGTCGTCGTGCCGGAAGAGGCGCTGATCTTCCAGGCGGCGGAGACCTATGTCTTCGTGGTCGAGGACGTGACAGCGCGGCGGGTCGCGGTGCGCACCGGGCAGCGCCGCGACGGCATGGTGGCCATTCTGGACGGGGTCGAGGCCGGGCAGATCGTCGTGGCGCGCGGGTTTCAGCGGCTGCAGGACGGCAGCGCGGTCGAGATCCTGGGCAAGCCCGAAACCACGGATGCGAGCACGCCCGAAGCGGTGGGCCAGGCCGAAGCAGAGGCAGAGGCAGGCGCCAAGACCGACGACGCGCCCGCCCCCTCGGGGGACGACAACACATGACCCTGTCGGACCTGTCCGTTCGGCGCCCCGTTCTGGCGGCGGTGGCGAGCCTGCTTCTGATCGTGTTCGGCCTGAGCGCCCTGCGCGACGTGCCGGTGCGCGAATTGCCCGACGTGGACAACGCGGTCGTCTCGGTCACGACCGATTACCGCGGGGCCGCGCCCGGGGTGATCGACACCGACATCACCGAAACGATCGAGGGGGCCGTCGCCTCGATCGCCGGGATCCGCACCATCAATTCCGTCAGCCGCCAGGGCCGGTCGCGCGTGACCATCGAGTTTGAGCCGGACCGCGACGTGGACGTGGCCGCAAACGACGTGCGCGACGCGGTGGGCCGGGTGCTGGACAACCTGCCACAGGAGGCCGACCAGCCCGAGGTCGAAAAGGCCGACGCCGATGCCGACCCGGTGATGCGGCTGGCGGTGACCTCGGACCGGATGACCACGGCCGAGATCACCGACTATATCGACCGCTTCATGCTGGACCGGCTGGCCACGCTGGACGGGGTGGCCAACGTGCGGGTCTATGGCGACCGCGCCTTCGCCGTGCGCATCTGGCTGGACCGGCGCGCGCTGGCGGCGCGCAAGCTGACCGTGGCCGATGTGCAAGCCGCGTTGCGGCGCAACAACGTGGAACTGCCCGCCGGGGAGGTGGAATCGCGCGACCGGCAACTGACCGTGCGCCTGAACAGCCGGCTGGGCAGCGTCGAGGATTTCCGCGACGTTGTGCTGGACCGGGTCGCGGGCTATCCGGTGCGCCTGCGCGACGTGGCGCGGGTGGAACCGGGGGTGGAGAGCGACACCACCATCGCGCGCAGCGACGGGCGCGACGCGGTGGGCATGGCGATCCAGCGGCAGAGCCAGTCGAACACCCTGCAGATCTCGAACGCGGTGCGCGCCGAGGTGGACCGGCTTTCGGCCACCCTGCCCGAGGGCATGGAGATCATCATCGGGTCGGACGACGCGCTGTTCGTGGGCGCCTCGATCCGCGAGGTGGTCATCGCGCTGTCGATCTCGCTGGTGCTGGTGGTGCTGGTGATCCTGCTGTTCCTGCGCAGCCTGCGCGCCACCCTGATCCCGGCGATCACGATCCCGGTGTCGCTGGTGGGCTGTTTCATCCTGATCGGGCTCTGGGGCTTTTCGATCAATACGCTGACCCTGCTGGCGATGCTGCTGGCGATCGGGCTGGTCGTGGACGACGCGATCGTGGTGCTGGAGAACATCCAGCGCCGGATCGAGAATGGCGAAACCCCGCTGGTCGCCAGCCTGAAGGGCGCGCGGCAGGTGACCTTCGCGGTGCTGGCCACCTCGGTCACGCTGATCGCGGTCTTCGTGCCGCTGTCCTTCATGCCGGGACAGGTCGGCAAGCTGTTCGTGGAGTTTGGCTGGGTCATGGCGGGCACGGTGGCGATTTCCACCTTCGTCGCGCTGAGCGCCTGCCCGGCGCTGGCCTCGAAGGTTCTGAAAAAGGGCAAGGGCGCGGCGGTGGCCGATGAATACGCGCCGCGCGGCTGGTTGCAGCGCGGCTATGCCTCGCTGCTGACCCGCGCCTTGCGGATGCCGCTGGTCGTGCTGGCGCTGGCGGTGGCGGTCACGGGGGGCGCGTATTTCTTCTATGACGGGTTGCCGCGCGAACTGGCCCCGCGCGAGGATCGCGGCGTGGGGTTCGTGCCGCTGTCGGCCCCGCAGGGCAGCACGGTGGAGTATTCCGACCGCGCCGCGCGGCAGGTCGAGGAGATCCTTGCGCCGCTGCGCGAGGAGGGCATCGTCGAGACGGTCTTCACCTTTACCGGCTGGGGCAGCCCGCATCGCAGTTTCGTGGTGTTCCGGCTGGCCCCCTGGGAGGAGCGCGACGTGCCCGTGTCGGACGTGGTGGGGCGCCTGATCCCGCAGATGTCGCAGATCACCATCGCGCGCGGCTTCCCGGTGACGCCCGCGGGGCTGGGCCTGCGCGGCAGCTCGACCCCGGTCCGGGTGGTGATCGGCGGGCCGGATTTCGACAGCGTCAAGGACTGGGCCGAACGCCTTCTGGAGCGCGCCGAGGAGATCGACGGGCTGGTCAACCCGGAGATCAATTTCGAACAGAACCTGCCGCAGCTTGACGTGACCATCGACCGCGAGCGCGCCGACGACCTGGGCATCTCGATCGAGACCATCGCCAACACGATGCAGACGATGCTGGCCTCACGGCAGATGACCACCTTCGTCAGCCGGGGCCGCGAATACCCGGTGCTGGCGCAGGCCGAGGCCGAGGACCGGCGCACGCCGTCGGATATCGACAACATCTTCGTGCGCTCGGGCGATGGCGAAACGCTGGTGCCGCTGGGCGCGCTGGTCACGGTGACCGAGAACGCCGCGGCGCCGTCGCTCAGGCGGGTGGACCGGCTGCCCTCGATCCAGTTGTCGGGGGCGCTGGCGCCGGGGGCCGACATGGGCACGGTGCTGACCCGGATCGAGGCGGCGGCGGCCGAGATCCTGCCGGCGGAGGCATCGCTGGGCTACCAGGGGCAGTCGCGCACCTACAAGGACACCTCGGGCGGGGTGAGCCTGGTGTTCGCGCTGTCGGTGCTGATCGTGTTCCTTGTGCTGGCCGCGCAGTTCGAAAGCTTCGTGCATCCGGTGACGATCCTGCTGACGGTGCCGGCGGGCGTGGCGGGGGCGATCTACGCGATGGCGGTGGGCGGCCTGTCGATCAACGTCTACAGCCAGATCGGCATCATCCTGCTGATCGGGCTGGTGGCCAAGAACGGCATCCTGATCGTGGAATTCGCCAACCAGCTGCGCGACGAGGGCAAGGATGTGCGCGCCGCTGTCACGCAGGCGGCGGTGCTGCGGCTGCGGCCCATCGTGATGACGGTGGTCTCGACCGTGCTGGGGGCGCTGCCGCTGGTGCTGGCCACCGGCGCGGGCGCCGAGAGCCGCAACGCGATCGGCACGGTCATCATCGCGGGGCTGGCGATGGCCACGGCGCTGATGCTCTTGGTGACGCCGGTCCTGTACGATCTGCTGGCGCGGTTCACCAAGCCGCGCGGCGCGGTGGAAAAGGCGCTGCGGGCCGAGCTGGCCGAGGCCGACCGCGCGATCTGACCCCCGCCCCTTCGCGCGCCGCTCCTGATGGGTCGCACCTGCGCGCGGATCAGGTAAACTCGGCCCCGAATACGGAGCTGCCAACGTGATCGAATCATCTTTCCCGCGGATCTGCGCGGGTGCCTGTCTTGCCTTGACCCTGTTCGTGCAGAGCGCGCTGTCGGCGGAGTTGCGCCTGAGCGCGCCGGGGGCGCCGGAGGCGCTGACCGAGAAACTGCGCGCGGCCTCGCTGACGCTGAATGCCGGGGACGGCGAGGACGAAGAGCCCGTCACGCCGCAAGACCTGCTGGCCGCCGCGCGCGCCGATTACAGCCGCATGGTCAGCGTGCTTTACGGCGCGGGCTATTTCGGCGGGCAGGTCAGCATCCGGGTGGACGGGCGCGAGGCGGCCGACATCCCGCCGCTGGAACGTCTGACGCGGATCGGCACCGTGGCCATCGAGGTGCGCCCCGGCGCGCGCTTTGCCTTTTCGCGCGCCCGGATCCGGCCGCTGGCCACCGGCACCACCCTGCCCGAGGGCTTTGCCGTGGGCCAGCCCGCCGAGGCGGGCGTGATCTCGGACGCGACGCAAGCGGGCATCACCGCCTGGCGCGCGGCGGGCCATGCCAAGGCCGAGCTACGCGACCAGAAGATCATCGCCAACCACGAGCGCAACACGCTGCGCGCGGATGTCCGGCTGCGCCCCGGCCCGCGCCTGACCTTCGGCGACCTGATCGTGCAGGAGACCGACAGCGTGCGGCCCGACCGCATCCGCGAGATCGCCGGGCTGCCGGAGGGGGAGGTCTTTTCGCCCGACGAGATGAAGACCGCCGCCAACCGGCTACGGCGCACCGGCACGTTCCGGTCGGTGTCGTTGCAGGAGGCCGAGACCGCCAATCCCGACGGCACGCTGGACATCGTGGCCGAGGTCGTGGACGAAAAGCCGCGCCGCATCGGGTTCGGGGCCGAGCTGTCCTCGCTCGAAGGGCTGACCCTGTCGGGGTTCTGGTTGCACCGCAACCTGCTGGGCGGGGCCGAGCGGCTGCGGATCGAGGGCGAGGTCGGTGGCATCGGCGGCGATACCGGTGGCATGGATTACAGCCTGTCGGCGCGCTACGAGCGGCCCGCCACCTTCACGCCGGATACCACGCTCTACCTAGGTGCTGCGATCCGCGAGGAGGACGAGCCGGATTACCGCGAGCGCAGCGGCGAGATCGGCGGCGGCTTTGCCCATGTGTTTTCCGACGAGCTGGAGGGGCAAGCGGGCGTCCTTTACCGCTATTCGGAAGTGGACGACGATTTCGGCTCGCGGACGCTGGATCACCTGATGCTGCCCGCAAAGCTAACATGGGACACCCGCGACGACCCGCTGGACGCCACCGACGGCTTTTTCGTGGATGTCGAGGCGACGCCCTTCGCGGGGCTTGCGGGCAGTGCCGCGGGCGGGCGGCTGTTCATCGACAGCCGCGCCTACTTGGGATTCGGGGCCGATGACCGCTTCGTTCTGGCCGGACGGGTGCAACTTGGCTCGGTGATGGGGGCAGAGGCGGTCGAGGTGCCGCCCTCGATGCTGTTCTACTCGGGCGGCGCGGGCACGGTGCGCGGCCAGTCCTATCAGTCGCTGTCGATCGAGCTGCCCGACGGGCGCAGCATCGGCGGGCGGTCCTTCTTGGCGTTTTCGGGCGAATTGCGCGCGCCGGTGCGCGACAAGATCTCGGTCGTGGCCTTTTACGACACGGGCTACGTGGGTAAGGACAGCTGGGGCACCGAAAGCGGCGACTGGCACAGCGGCGCGGGCCTTGGCCTGCGCTATGACACCGGGATCGGGCCGATCCGGCTGGACGTGGCGACGCCGGTGGACGGGGACGACAGCAGCGACGTGGAAATCTATATCGGGATCGGACAGGCCTTTTGATGCGACGCATTGTGACATTCGCAGCCCTTGCCCTGTGGGCCACGGGGGCCTGGGCGCAGGACGAGGACACCGCGCGCGAGCGCGGCCTGTTGCAGGGCTTCATCGAGGACAACCTGTCGGGGGCCGGGCGCGAGGTGCGGATCGAGGGGTTCGAGGGGGCGCTGTCATCGGAAGCGAGCCTTGACGAGTTGACAGTGGCGGATGCCGAGGGGGTCTGGCTGACCCTGCGCGATGTCACGCTGGTCTGGACGCGCAGCGCGCTATTGCGCGGGCGGCTGGAGGTGAACCGGCTGACGGCGCGGGACATCATCCTGTCGCGCCCGCCGGAGGCAGAAGACAGGCTGACGCCCGAGGACGCACAGGCGCAGCCCTTTGCCCTGCCCGATCTGCCGGTGTCGGTCAATATCGGGGAATTGCGGGCCGAACGCGTCGCCCTGGGCGCCTCGGTTCTGGGCGAGGCGGCGGAATTTTCCGTGGATGGCGCGCTGTCGCTCGACGGTGGCGAGGGCGATGCCGATCTGCAGATCGAGCGGCTGGATGCCGAAGGGGAACTGAGCCTCGAGGCCGCGTATTCCAACGAAAGCCGGGTTCTGGCCCTTGATCTCGACCTGCGGGAGGGACCGGGCGGCATCCTGTCGGGGCTGATGACCCTGCCCGACCGGCCCGCGCTTGGCCTGCGGGTGACGGGGGAGGCGCCGCTGGACGACTTTGATGCGCGTCTGACCCTGACGCGCAACGATGTGCCGCGGCTGATCGGGCGCGTTCGTTTGCAGGCCGATCCCGAGACCGGCGCGCAACGCTTTGCCACCACGCTTGGCGGTGATGTGCGCCCGTTTTTCACCCCCGAGTTGCGCGGCTTTTTCGGACAGCGCACCCGGCTGAGCCTGACCGGCCAGACCACGCCAGAGGGCGGCACGCGGATCGAGGCGCTGTCGCTGGCCACCGAACAGTTGCAAGTGTCAGGGTCACTGGATCTGGACCCCGAGGGCTGGCCGCGCCGGATAGCATTGGATGGAACGTTGAGCGCGGGCGGCGCGCTGATCCGCCTGCCGATGACCGGCCCGCCCACGCGGCTACGCCGGGCCGAGCTGAGCGCGCGGTTCGATGCCAGCACGGGCGACGACTGGCAGGCGGCGGCCATCCTGAGCGATTTGCGGCGCGGCGATGTCTCGGTCGGGGTGGCGCGGCTGGAGGGCCGGGGCCGGATCGAGCGGGCGGGCGCGGGCCACCTGACCGCCGCGCTGGATTTTGCCGTGCAGGGGTTCGACCATGCCAGCGAACCGGGGCTTGCCCGTGCGGTGGGCCCGCGGCCGCGCGGCCGGGCCGATCTGCGCTGGAGCGCGGGCGCGCCGTTGGAGATCCGTGCGCTGGAGGTGACCAGCGGGGATGCCGCGCTGACCGCCTCGGGCGAGATCGACGGGCTGGCGGAGGGCTTTCCCGTCAGTGGCCAGGCGCGGCTGCGGGCCGGGGATCTGTCGCGGTTTTCCGCGCTGGCGGGGCGCGATCTGGCGGGCCGCGTGGCGGCACGGCTGAGCGGATCGGGCACCCTGCTGGGCGGCGCGTTCGACGTGGCGCTGGAGGCCGAGACCGAGGGGCTGGCGATCGGGCAGGATCGGCTTGACCCGGTGCTGGCGCCGGAGACCGAGTTGCGGGCGACCGCGCGGCGCGACGAGACCGGCACGGTGCTGGAGGGCCTGACGATTGCCAATTCGGCCATCGAGGCGGAGGTCTCGGGGCGGCTCGATGCGCAGTCGGGCGCGCTGGACCTGGAGGCGGCGCTGAGCGATGTGGCGCTGGTGGAGCCGCGCCTGTCGGGCCGGGCCGAACTGTCGGGCGGCCTCGGCTGGACGGCGGGCGGCGCGCTGGTTCTGGAAGAGCTGGTCGCGCGGGTCGCGGGGGCGGAGATGCGCGCCGATGGGCGGATCTCGCCCGAGGACCCGGCCCTGCCGGTCGAGGGCCGCGCGCGGCTGACGGCACCGGACCTGTCGCGCCTGTCGCAATTGGCCGGGCGGCCGCTGGCCGGGTCGGTCGAGGTGACAGCGGAAGGATCGGGCGCGCTGAAAGGCGAGAGCGGGCGCCTGGTGATTGATCTGGCGGGGCGCGATCTGGCCACCGGTTCGGCCGAGTTGGACCGGCTGATCGCGGGGCGGCTATCGGCCGGGCTGGAGGTGCTGCGCGAGAACGGCCGGATCGTGCTGCGCAGGCTGGACATGACATCGGGGCAGGTTCGGGTGACGGCCGGGGCCGAGGGGCCCGGTGCGCCGATTGTCCTTGAGGGCCGGCTGGCCGATCTGGGGCTGGTGGCGCCGGGATTTTCGGGGCCGGTCGAGGCCAGCGGGCAGGTCACGCTGCGCGACGATCTGGGCCGCGATCTGAATGTCGATCTGTCAGCCACCGGGCCGGGCGGGACCACCGCGCAGGTCAATGGCAATATCGCGGACTATGGCGCGCGGGTGGCGCTGCAGGCGCGGGGATCGCTGCCGCTGGGGCTGGCC
>JAASSQ010000029.1 GCA_021767845.1 Roseovarius sp.
CGCGCGCGGCGAAAAGGCTGGTTGCGCTAACGTGCGACTGGTTGCGCTAACTGTGCGAAAGCGTCCTGTTCTTTCACGGAAACGTCATGTTAAGAGGCCGCTACGGCCCGGCTTCCGCGGCCCCAACCGGCGCCGCAGCGCGCGCCATGGCACTTTCGTCGCCCCGCAGGGCGGACAACGCGAACAGGAGCGTGAAAGACATGACATCTGGACGGGTGAACCCGCAATTCCGGCTTGAGGATCAAGGCATCACGGGGCTGGGCAATGTCTATTACAACCTCATCGAACCCGCGCTGATCGAAGCGGCGCTGAAGAACGGCGAAGGCAACCTGGGGCGTGGCGGCGCCTTCCTCGTGACCACCGGCAAGTTCACCGGCCGGTCGCCCAAGGACAAGCACGTGGTCAAGTCCGACAGCGTGGCCGACACGATCTGGTGGGACAACAACGCCGAGATGTCGCCCGAGGGCTTCGATGCGCTGTATGACGACATGCTGGCGCATATGCAGGGTCGCGACTATTACGTGCAGGACCTGGTGGGCGGGGCTGACCCGGCCTACGCGATCAATGTGCGGATGGTGACCGAACTGGCGTGGCACGGGCTGTTCATCCGCCACCTGCTGCGCCGCCCCGAGCGCGAGGCGCTCGATCGCTTCACCGCCGATTTCACCGTCATCAACTGCCCCAGCTTCCAGGCCGACCCGGCCAGGCACGGCTGCCGGTCGGAAACCGTGATCGCGCTGAATTTCGACCGCAAGATGATCCTGATCGGCGGCACGGAATATGCCGGCGAGAACAAGAAATCGGTGTTCACCCTGCTCAACTACCTGCTGCCGGAAAAGGGCATCATGCCGATGCACTGCTCGGCCAACCATGCGCATGGCAACCCGGTGGACACGGCCGTGTTCTTCGGCCTGTCGGGCACCGGCAAGACGACGCTCTCGGCCGATCCGGCGCGCACGCTGATCGGCGATGACGAGCACGGCTGGTCGGATCGCGGCACCTTCAACTTCGAGGGCGGCTGCTATGCCAAGACCATCAACCTCAACCCCGAGGCCGAGCCCGAGATCTATGCCACGACCTCGAAATTCGGCACCGTGATCGAGAACATGGTCTTCGACGACGAGACGCTCGAACTGGATTTCGACGACGACTCGCTCACGGCCAACATGCGCTGCGCCTACCCGCTTGATTATATCTCCAACGCGTCCGAGACGGCGCTTGGCGGGCATCCCAAGAACGTCATCATGCTGACCTGCGACGCCTTCGGCGTGCTGCCCCCGATCGCGAGGCTGACCCCGGCGCAGGCGATGTATCACTTCCTGTCGGGCTTCACCTCCAAGGTGGCGGGAACCGAACGGGGCGTGACCGAACCCGAGCCCACCTTCTCGACCTGCTTCGGCGCGCCCTTCATGCCGCGCCGCCCCGAGGTTTACGGCAACCTGCTGCGCGACAAGATCGCCAAGCACGGCGCGACCTGCTGGCTGGTCAATACCGGCTGGACCGGCGGCGCCTATGGCACCGGCTCGCGGATGCCGATCAAGGCGACGCGCGCGCTGCTGACGGCGGCGCTGGATGGCTCGCTCGGCGAAGTCGAATTCCGCAAGGACGAGAATTTCGGCTTCGACGTGCCGACAGAGGCGCCCGGCGTGGCCGAGGTTCTGCTCGACCCGCGCCGCACCTGGGACGATCCCGAGGCCTATGACCGTCAGGCGGCCAAGCTGGTGCAGATGTTTGCCGACAATTTCGAGCAATACGCGCCCTATATCGACGACGACGTGAAGGCGGCGGCCCTCGGCTGACGCGGTTGCCGGCCTGCCGGCACCCTGTGGCCGCGCCGCCGCGACACCGCACCGCAACACCGCCCCGGCCTCCTCGGCCGGGGCGTTTTCGTTCCGGCCGAGGGGCCACCAAAGCCCAGGCCCCGGCGAGCGCTGCATCAAGCCGCACGGACCAGTCACCAACCGGCCCAAAAGCGCCCTGCCGATCCATTGGCCGATCCCGGTCATCCTGCCTCCTTGCAAACCGCGCGTCACGCAGTCCGACTCAGGCTAGAGAGCAGAGGTTGAAAAGAGGTTAAACGCGGTGCACGGGCGCCCCGGACGGCCCGTTTTGTACGAAACTTTCGGCGCCCGGCCCGATCTTGGTACGAAACCGACGGGTGAATCTGACATTTCGTACGAAACCCGCTCAGATCGCCAGCACGCCGCGCCGGAGCAGGTTCAGCCCCGCGACCAGCAGCACCCAGAGCGTCAGCTTGCGAAACAGCGGCTGGTCGATCCGGTCCTGGAGGCGAAACCCGATCCACAACCCCAAGAGCCCCGGCGGCACCAGCGCCACCGACAGCGGCAGGGTCACCGGGTTGAGCACGCCGGACACAACATGCGCCCACAACAACCCCAGCGACCCCAACCCGTAGATGACTCCCTGCACGCGCATCTGTTCGGTCTTCTCGGTGCCCCGCGCCGTCAGCATCGCCACCGTCGGCGGCCCCCAAACCCCTGAAAATCCGGCGAAAAACCCGGCGATCGCGCCCATGGCCGCTTCCCCGCGCCGCCCGGCCGCACCCGGCACCCGCACCGCGCGCCCCGTCAGCTCGACCACGGCATAAAGCGTGACTGGCACGCCAATCATCAATGACATCAAGGGCTTAGGCAGATAAGGCACCAGCTGGGCCGAGGCCATGAGCACCCCGAACCCCACCAACAGGAACAGCCGGAAACGCCGGATCGCCGCCCAGGCCGCCCGCGCCCCTTGCCGCAACGCCTGCCACAGGTTCGTCACCAGCGTTGGCACGATCAGCCCGGCCAGCGCGACTTCGGGCGAAACCATTGATCCCAAACCGGAAATCAGGACCATCGGCATGGCGAACCCGACCACGCCCTTGACCAGGCCCGCCAGCGCGCCCACCGTCAAGAGGAAGATCCACCCCCCGAAACCGAACTGCAGAAGCACGCCATCCATGCCCTTTGCATAGGCCGTTTGCGTTAGTGCTGCACGTGCAAATAGCAAGGCGCAATTTTCGATCAAAATCGCCGCAGTTTAGGTATAATAGTTGCGCTGCACGTGCAAAATGGCTAGGACAGGGCGCGACAGAAAGAGGATTGATTCATGGCGCATGACGGACAAGACGTTGCAATGGCAAACCCGATCGTTCTGGACGACCTGCTGACCCTGACCGCCGCCGCGGTCACCCCGGCCGAAACCCTGCTGGACAAGGCCCGTGACCACCTGCGCGACCTGGTGGTCGCCGATGGCCGTGTCTCGGGCAGCGCGGTCGAGGCCAACCAGTTCGCCGCGCACGGGCTGGCCTGGCTGGCCACCTACGTGGAATCCCTTCGCCAGATGCAGAACTGGGCCAACCGCCTGTCGAACATGGGAAAATTCGGCGAGGTGGAGCAGTTGATTCATCAGATCGCCTTTGGCGAATACCTCTGGCAGATCCGCGGCGGCATCCAGATGAACCAGGGCGAGGTCATTCGCCTGCACGATCTGGGCCTCACGCCGTCCGACATGGCCGCGCTGGACATCCCCGCCGTCGAAACCCTCACCCGGTCGGGCAACACGCAGGCCGCGCGCACCCGTCTGGTCGAACTGATGCAGGAGCGCAGCGCCGAGATCACCGTGGGGCATCCGGGCCTAGACGACGAGCTGGAAATGATCCGCGAGCAATTCCGCCGCTTCTCGGTGGAAAAGGTCGATCCGCACGCCCATGAGTGGCACCTCAAGGACGAGCTCATCCCGATGGAGATCATCGAGGAACTGGCCGAGATGGGCGTCTTCGGGCTGACCATTCCCGAGGAATACGGCGGCTTCGGTCTGAGCAAGGCGTCGATGTGCGTAGTGTCCGAGGAACTCAGCCGCGGCTATATCGGCGTCGGCTCGCTCGGCACCCGTTCCGAAATCGCGGCCGAGCTGATCCTGGCGGGCGGCACCGAGGAGCAGAAGGAAAAATGGCTCCCCCGGCTGGCCAGCGCCGAGACCCTGCCGACGGCCGTCTTTACCGAGCCCAACACCGGATCGGACCTCGGCAGCCTGCGCACCCGCGCCGTCAAGGACGAGAACGGCGACTGGAAGATCACCGGCAACAAGACCTGGATCACCCACGCCGCGCGCACTCACGTGATGACCCTGCTGGCGCGCACCGATCCCGACACGACCGATCACCGCGGCCTGTCGATGTTCCTGGCCGAGAAGACCCCCGGCACCGACGAAAACCCCTTCCCGACCGAGGGCATGTCGGGCGGCGAGATCGAGGTTCTGGGCTATCGCGGCATGAAGGAATACGAACTGGGCTTCGACAATTTCCATGTGAAAGGTGAAAACCTGCTCGGCGGTGAAGAGGGCAAGGGCTTCAAGCAACTCATGGAGACCTTCGAATCCGCCCGCATCCAGACCGCCGCCCGCGCCGTGGGCGTGGCGCAATCCGCGCTGGACGTGGCGATGCAATACGCGCAGGACCGCAAGCAGTTCGGCAAACCGCTGATCGACTTCCCCCGCGTCTCGGGCAAGCTGGCGATGATGGCGGTGGAGATCATGGTCGCCCGCCAGCTCACCTATTTCAGCGCCTGGGAAAAGGACAATGACCGCCGCTGCGACCTCGAGGCCGGCATGGCAAAGCTGCTTGGCGCGCGCGTGGCGTGGTCGGCGGCCGACAACGGCTTGCAGATCCACGGCGGCAACGGCTTTGCGCTGGAATACGGCATCAGCCGCATCCTGTGCGACGCGCGGATCCTCAACATCTTCGAAGGGGCCGCCGAAATCCAGGCCCAGGTGATCGCGCGCCGCCTGCTGGCGTGATCCGGCCCCACCCTTCGCCCAACGAAACAGGGGCACCCGGCAGATGCGGGCGCCCCTTTTCAAACCGCGTCACTCGTTACCGAAACCGTCGTATCAGAAACTCAGGACCGTGGTGTCGTCGGCCATCAGCGCCGCGGCCATCGCCGGCGGCTTGGCCGCGGTAATCCCGTCCAGCAGGGCCGAGGCATCCAGCCCCTTGTTGGGCAGGTAGATCGCGCAGACCTCGACCTTGGTGCCGGTCTTGTCCATGATCATCTTCATCAGGCCCTGCGGGCTCATGTCCTTGGGGGCCTGGCCCGCCGTGGCACTTTCCGGCGCGTCCTTGAGCGCCAGGTCACCGGCCGGACCGCAGAGCAGGATCTGCGCCTTGGCGCCCTGCTGCACGGATTGCATCGTCAGCACCATCGACATCAATTGGGTTTGCGGATCAGGCGAGGTCACGACAGTGACCAGCTTGCGGGACTCGTCCGCCTGGGCCGACAGCCCGGTCATCGTTGCGGCCGCCAGGGCCAGCGCCGTCAGTGTCTTTCGCATGGTAAAAAAACCTCTTTCATGGGTCAGGGTTGGGTTCGCACGTCATTCGGGTTGGAAGACCGCGCCCGAGCTGATCGCACGATACGTGCGCAGCAGGAGCGCGATCAGGATCACGGTCAAAATCGCCAGCAGCGCCAGGCCGATCAGGCGGTGGGCCTCGGACCCCGTTGCGGCGCCATAGCGGAGGCTGGCTATGGTCAGCGCGGCAACCGGAAAGCTCAACGCCCAAAAGGACAGCGCAAAAGGCAGACGCAGGATGCGCGGCAATTGCACCGCCACGACGAGCGCAAAGAAATATGCCGTATTCAGTAGGATACGGGCAAAGTGGTCGATCCCCCCGGTCAGCGCCACCCAGGACAGGAACCCCACGGCGGGTGGCGCGATCAGGATGACCAGCGTCGGTTGCAGGCGGCCGGGCAGCGGGTCGTGAAACACCAGCCGGTTCATCACCAGCGTCAGAAGCACGACCCAGAAAACAAGACCGACCGACAGGAAGAACCAGCTCAGCTCGATATATCCAAGCTGTGCGCCGGCGATCGGGACGATCACGTTGCCGACCGCCGGAATGAACCAGGCCGGCGACAGGTGCCCGTGCAAAAAGGCACGCGCGCTGATCCAGCCCGAAACAACCGCCACGGTCAGCACGCCCTGCCCTGCGGCCCCGGCCAGCCACATCGCCTCGGCCAGCACCGGCGCCCAGGGCAGGGTGGCCGTGGCCAGCAACAGCAATCCGATCGAGATCGCGGGAAAGAACGCCAGCTTGACGGGGTGATCCCATTCGGCGCGCACCGCGGCGGGCCGACGCAGGATCTTGGCGCCATAACCCACGGCAATCGCCAGGAACAGGCTGACGCTCAGCACATGCGCCGCCAGAGAGGCCGACGCCCCGATCCCGAGCGCCACCTCGCCCGCGCGCAGCGCAAGGGTCAGGCCCGCGGTTCCCATCACGATGGTGAACAGGGTCACGGGGTAATGCTCCAGCCAATCACTTGCAGATTCGCTCATGGCGCGACTCCGTAAATACACATTCCAAATTCACCATATGAAAAGGCGTGCAGCGTTGATCCAGATCAAGCCACGCCCGAAGATCGGGAAATTCGGAAAATACGAAGGCGCGCCGCAGCCCTTTCCGGCCCGCGCCGCCGCCGCGCGTCACTCGGCCTGAACGAAACTCACCTCGACCGGGGTCAGCCCCTCGACCTCACCACTTAGAACGCTGCCGGGGCGCACCGGGCCAACCCCCGCCGGCGTGCCAGTATAGATCAGGTCGCCGGGCGCAAGATGGTAGAAGCGCGACAGATGCGCGATCAGTTCGGGCACCGACCAGACCATCTCGGACAGATCCGCCTGCTGCGCGACCTCGCCATCATGGGTCAGGCGGATTGCCTGTTTCGCAATCTCGCCGAACTGCTCGGCCGGGGTGATCGCGGCGATCAGCGCGGCGTTCTCGAAATCCTTGCCCAGGTCCCAGGGGCGGCGCTTGTCCTTGGCCGCCGCCTGCAGATCGCGGCGGGTCAGGTCGATCCCACAGGCATAGCCCATGACCGCCCGCATCGCGTCGGCCTCGGCCACGCGAAAGGCGGGCGCCCCGATGGCGACCACGAATTCCATCTCGAAATGGCAATCGGCGGTGCCCGGCGGATAGGGGATCGTGGCCCCCGACAGGCACAGCGCATGGGCCGACTTGGTGAAATAGAACGGCGCTTCGCGGTCCACCTCGTTGCCCATCTCCGCGGCATGGGCGGCATAGTTGCGCCCGACACAGAAGATCCGGCGCACCGGGAACTGGCGGATGTCCCCGGCGACGGGGATGACGGGGGCTGCGGGTGGATCGAAAAGCAAGTCCTGGGTCATCCACCCCTTATGCGCGGCCCGCGCGCCCCTGTCAAAGCGGCTCAGGCCACGCGCTGCCCGCGCGACCAGACCGCCCGCACCGAGGGCACGCCGCCGCGCATCGCGAAACGGATCACGTCGGCCCGCATGCCCGGCGTCAGCTCGCCCCGGTCGTCCAGCCCCACGCCTTGCGCCGGGCCGCGGGTAACAGTGGCCAGCCCCCTGGCCATATCGCCCCAAAGCTCCCCCAACCGCACCGCCGCCAGCAACAGCGCCGCCGGCACGTAATCCGAGGACAGGATATCCAGATGCCCCGCCTCGGCCAGGTCATGGGCTGCCACGTTGCCCGAATGAGACCCGCCCCGAATCAGGTTGGGCGCGCCCATGATGACCTTGATGTCATGTGCATGGCAGGCGCGCGCGGCCTCGATCGTGGTGGGAAACTCCGCTACCCGGATGCCATAGCCCGCCGAGACGGCCACCTGCTCTTCGGTCGTGTCGTCATGGCTGGCCAGCACGGCCCCAAAGCGGCGCGCCTCGGCCACTGCGGCGGCCTCGTGCCGGTCGCCATGCAGCGCCCGCATTTCCCTCAGCTGCGCGACATGCTCCTGGAACTCGGCATCGTTCAACGCCAGCTTGCCTTTGACATAGGACTCCAGCTTGCTCAGGTCGCGGAACTGCCGCTGGCCCGGCGTGTGATCCATCAGGCTGACGATGCCCACACGGTCGGCGGCGCCGAACTCGGCCAGTTCCTCTTCCAGCGTTTCGGAACACACCTCGGCGCGGAGGTGCAGGAAATGACTGATCTTCAACGCATCCTCGGCCCGCAGCGCCAGCAATTCACTGGCCAGTCGGCGGGCGTATTTGACGTAGCGGCCCTTGCCATTGGGGATCGACCCCACCCGCATCGCATCGAACACGGTGGTGATCCCGGTGCTGGCCAACTCGGCGTCATGCGCCAGGATCGCCGCGTTGTGCGGCCAATCCACTTTGGGCCGGGGCTGGATGTGGCGTTCCAGATTATCGGTATGCAGCTCGATCAGGCCTGGCGCCACCATGTCACCGCCGCAATCCTCGGCACCTTTCGGCACGGCCCCGCCGGTCGATATGTCGGCGATCCGGCCATCGCGCAGAACGATCGCGCCGGTCACGCATTCGTCGGCCAGAACAAGGGTGGCATTGGCGAGGATGGTCTCTTGTGTCATGTGATCGTCACGCTTTGCTGGCAGGGAAACGGAAAAAGGCGGGGGCGGCATGAATTTCACGCGATACGCGATCTATTATACCCCCGCGCCGGGGCCGCTGGCCGATTTCGGTGCGGCCTGGCTGGGATGGGATGCCGACGCGGGCCGCAGCGTGCCGCATCCGCAGGTGCCCGACCTGCCCGCCCCGGTCGAAGAGATCACCGCGACGCCCCGAAAATACGGGCTTCATGCCACGATCAAGCCGCCCTTCCGCGCCGCGCCCGACACCTCGCCGGACGAGATCGAGGCCGCGCTCGCCGGCTTCTGCGCGGGGCGCGGCCCGGTCGTTCTGGACGGGCTCGACCTGGCGCAGCTTGGCCGCTTCCTGGCGCTGCGTCCGCGTGGCAGCGAGACCGCGCTGAACGCCATGGCCGCCGAGGCCGTGCGCGGGCTCGATGCCTTTCGCGCGCCGCTCACCGACCCCGAGATCGCGCGCCGCCGCGCCGCCGGGCTCAGCCCGGCGCAGGACGCGCTTTTGCTGCGCTACGGCTATCCCTTCGTGATGGAGGAGTTCCGATTTCACATCACGCTGACGGGCAAGCTGCCCAAGGCGCAGGCCCGGCAGACCGCCAAAGCCCTGGCCCCGCATCTTGCACCGCTCCTGCCCGCGCCCTTTACGATCGACGGGCTGAGCCTGATGGGCGAGGATGAGGCGGGCCGGTTTCATGTCATCTCCCGTCATGCCTTCACCGGGTAGAGCCGGGCCTCGATCGCGTCCAATGTGCGCTCCAGCGGCCCGTCGTTCACGATCTCGATCACATCCTCCAACCCGTCCGGCAACGCGAATTCCGACCGCGCCAGCCGGTTTTCGATCTGGTCCGCCGTCTCGCGGCCACGTGCCGCCAACCGCCGCGCCAGAACCGGGCGCGGGGCGGTCAGATGCAGGGTGGCGAAGCCCGGAAAACGAGCCTGCGCCGCGATCAGCACGGCGCGCGACAGATTCACCAGGCGATCCGCCCCCGCCGCCAAATCGCGATCGACCGCGCGCGGGATGCCATAGCCCAGCCCATGCGCCTGCCAATGCAGGGCAAAGGCGCCGGTGTCGCGCATCCGGTCGAATTCGGCCACGCTCACCGCGTCGAACACCTCGCCGCCTGCCTCCGGTGGCCGGGTGATGACCCGCCGGACAAGGCCCAGCCCCGCGCGCCGTGCCGCAAGACCCGTCATGACGGTGTCCTTGCCCACGCCCGAGGGGCCGACCACGCCGATCAGGCGGCCCGCCATCACGCAGACCCCGGCGTAAAGGCCGACACGTCGATCACCCGGTCGCACACCCGGTCGCGGGCGGCCTCGTCATGGAAAATGCCCACGATGGCGGCGCCCCGTGCCTTGGCCTCTTCGATCAGGCACAGCACGGTTTCGCGGTTCGCCGCATCCAGGCTGGCGGTCGGCTCGTCCAGCAACAGCGCGGGATAGGACCGGGCAAAGCCGCGCGCGATGTTCACCCGCTGCTGCTCGCCCCCGGAAAAGGTGGTGGGGCTCAACCCCCACAGACGCTCGGGGATGTTGAGCCGCGCCAGAAGCTCGTGGGCCCGGTCCAATGCCGCGTCGCGTGGCCGGCCCACGGCCAGCAACGGCTCGGCCACCACGTCCAGCGTCGGCACCCGGGGCACCACGCGCAGGAACTGGCTGACATAGCCAAGCGTATCGCGGCGCAGCTCCAGGATCTCGCGCGGCGAGGCCGCCGCCACATCGACGCCCCCCACCACGATCCGGCCAGACGCGGCCAGGTAATTGCCATAGATCATCCGCATCAGCGTGGATTTGCCCGCCCCCGACTCCCCGGTCAGGGCCACGCAGTCCCCCGGCGCCACGGCGAGGGTTGCGCCCTCCATCACCGGGATCACCGCGCTGCCCTGGTTGTGCAGCGTAAAGGTTTTCGAGACGTTTTCGATTTCGATCATCGCTTCGCTTTCCATTCCGGCCCCGTCAGACCTGCAACACCGACGACACCAGAAGCTGCGTGTATCCGTGTTGCGGATCATCCAGCACCTGGTCGGTCAGCCCGGTTTCGACGACATGGCCGTCCTTCATCACCATCAGCCGGTCGGCCAGCAGGCGCACCACCGCAAGATCATGTGTGACGATAATCGCGCTCAGTCCCATCTCGCGCACCAGGCCGCGCAGCAGATCCAGCAACCGCGCCTGCACCGACACGTCCAGCCCGCCCGTGGGCTCGTCCATGAAGACCAGCCGCGGCCCGGTGACCAGGTTGCGCGCGATCTGCAATCGCTGCTGCATCCCGCCCGAAAACGCCGTGGGCCGGTCATCCACCCGATCAGCCGAAATCTCGACCCGGCCCAGCCAGTCCACGGCCTGCGCACGGATGTCGCCATAGTGCCGCGCGCCCACGGCCATCAGCCGCTCGCCCACGTTGCCCCCCGCGCTGACCCCCATGCGCAGCCCGTCGCGCGCGTGCTGGTGCACAAAGGCCCAGTCGGTGCGCGACAGCATCCGCCGTTCGGGTTCCGACATGGTCAGCGTGTCGCGCGGGCCCTCGGCGCGGGTGTCGAAAAGTACCTCGCCGGCATCAGGAGCCAACTGTCCGGCGAGGCAGCCGAGAAGCGTGGATTTGCCCGACCCACTCTCCCCGACGATCCCCATGACCTCTCCGGGGTAAAGGTCGAAGCTCACGTCGCCGCAGCCAAGCCGCGCGCCGTAATGCTTGGTGATGTTTCTGACCTGCAAAAGCGGCGTCATGCCCCGGCCTCCTCGTGCTGTGCGGTCGCGCGCGGGCCGGCATGGCCCGCCTCGCGCCGCGCGCGGCAGTAATCGGTGTCCGAGCAGGCGAACATGCGCCCGCCCGCGTCGTCGGTGATGACCTCGTCGAGGTAGCTGTCCTCGGCCCCGCACAGGTCGCATGGGTGATCCGCCTTCGACGGGTCGAACGGATAGTCCTCGAAATCGAGGCTGGCGACCCGCGTGTAGGGCGGCAGCGCATAGATGCGCTGTTCGCGCCCGGCGCCGAACAGCTGGATCGCCGGGCACCCCGACAGTTTCGGGTTGTCGAATTTCGGAATGGGCGACGGGTCCATCACGTAGCGCCCTTCCACCTTGACCGGATAGGCATAGGACGTGGCGATCGCGCCATGCTGGCTGATATCCTCGTAAAGCTTCACATGCATCAGCCCGTATTCCTCAAGGCTGTGCATCTTGCGGGTCTCGGTCTCGCGCGGCTCCAGAAAGCGCAGCGGCTCGGGGATCGGCACCTGGTAGACCAGGATCTGATCTTCGTTCAGCGGGGTCTCGGGAATGCGGTGGCGGGTCTGGATCACGCTGGCCTGCGCGGTCTCTTCGGTGGTCTCCACCCCCGCCGTGCGTTCAAAGAACTTTCGGATGGACACCGCGTTCGTCGTGTCGTCCGCGCCCTGGTCGATCACCTTGAACCGGTCCTCGGGCACCATCACCGCCGCCGAGACCTGCACGCCCCCGGTGCCCCAGCCATAGGGCATCGGCATCTCGCGGCTGGCGAACGGCACCTGGTAGCCCGGCACCGCCAACCCCTTGAGGATCGCGCGGCGGATCATCCGCTTGGTCTGTTCGTCCAGGTAGGCGAAGTTGTAGTCGCTCATTCCGCGGCCTCCTGCATCTGGGTCTGCGCCGCCTCGCGGCGCAGCTTGCGGACCAGTTCCAGTTCCGACTGGAAATCGACGTAATGGGGCAGCTTGATATGCTCCAGGAACCCGGTCGCCTGGATGTTGTCGCAATGCATCAGCACGAATTCCTCGTCCTGCGCGGGGGCGCCCTGGTCCTCTTCGCCAAGCTCCTTCCAACGCAGCGCGCGATCCACGAGCGCCATGGAAATCGCCTTGCGTTCGGTCTGCCCGAAGACCAACCCGTAGCCGCGCGTGAATTGCGGCGGCTCGGTCTTCGACCCGGTGAACTGGTTCACGGTCTCGCACTCGGTCAGGGTGATCTCGCCGATCTCGATGGCAAAGCCCAACTCGGGGATGTCCATCTCGACCGCCACCGCGCCGATCCGCAATTCCCCGACAAAGGCATGGTTGCGCGCGTATCCGCGCTGCGTGGAATAGGCGAGGCTCAGCACGAACCCCTCATCGCCGCGCGTCAGCGCCTGCAGGCGCAAGGGCCGCCCGGCCGGAAGCTCCATCGGCTCGCGCGTCAGGTCCGGCGGCGTGGCGTCGCTCGCGTCCTCGGTCTGGATCAGCCCCTCGCGGTTCAGAAACCCGGTGACATGCGGCGCGGCGCCCTCTTGGGCAGGGTTGCGCGGCGCGTCCGGCGCCTCGCCTTCACCTTCGGCTGCCAGTTTGAAATCCAGCAAGCGGTGCGTGTAATCGAACGTCGGGCCCAGAACCTGCCCGCCCGGCACATCCTTGAACGTGGCCGAGATCCGCCGGTCACAGGCCATCTTCGCGGTGTCCACCGGATGCGCGGCGCCGAAGCGCGGCAGCGTGGTGCGATAGGCCCGGATCAGGAAAATCGCCTCGATCAGATCGCCCCGCGCCTGCTTGATCGCCAGCGCCGCAAGGTCGGAATCGTAAAGCGAACCTTCCGTCATCACCCGGTTCACGGCCAGGGCAAGCTGTTCTCGGATCTGCGCGACCGAAAGCTCGTCCACCGCAGGGTCGCCCCGCCGTTCCTCGGCCAGCCAGGCATGGGCATTGTCAATGGCCCGCTCACCACCCTTTACCGCGACATACATCAGCCATCCTCCACTTGCGTGCTGCGCGGCAGGGCGGCCACCTTGTCCCCGCAGGTGAAAAAGAAATCGCGCCCCAGGGGAAACAGCGCCGCGTTGCGCCGGAAGGCGTCCACCCCGGGCAGCGACAACCATGCGCTGTCCCTGATGCCAGGGCCGCGCAACAGCGCGCCGCTTGTCTCCAGCCGTGTCATTTCCACGATCAGGGTGGTGGAACGGTCGGGATACTCGGCGGTTCCGATTCGGTAACGGTCGAGCGGCTGCAACGCCCCCCAATCACCGACGGCGAACTCCGCCGCCTCGGCCCCGGCCGCCGGCGCGCCGGTGTGAAAGGCGATCCAGTCGCGCACCGCCGGCACATCATGCGCCCCGGCCAAATGCACCGGCGTGTCGGGGTCGCACAGCGTCAGGATCAGTGCGCCCGCCGCCGGTGACAGGGGCGCAGGCGGCGTGGCCCCGTCCAGCGTTTCGATCCGTCCGGGCCGCGCCATGGCCCCCATCGCCGCGCGGAACGCCCTCGCCGCCTCGAGCGGCGCATCGGCAAAGCCGCCTTCCAGGGCTTCGGTCTGCATCAATCCTCTCCCCGTACCATCGTGAAGAAATCGACCTTGGTCGCGGCGGCCTTCTCGGCCCGCGCCGCGCGTGCGGCTTGCAGCGCATCGCGCAAGGGGTCCAGCACCGCCGCGCGCAGGGCCGCGGCCCGATCGGTCTGCATCAGCGCGTCGATCAGCGCGGCCTGCGTCGCGTGCGTCTTGCCGCGCCCCTGCACATAGCCGTGGCCGACCTCGCCGCTCTCCAGCCGCAGCGAACACCGCGTCACCGTCATTTCCCCAAGGTTGAAGGGCGCGCCGGTCGCGCCCGTGCGCCCCCGCACCATCACGCCG
Source organism: Roseovarius sp. (assembly GCA_021767845.1). Classification (GTDB taxonomy): domain Bacteria; phylum Pseudomonadota; class Alphaproteobacteria; order Rhodobacterales; family Rhodobacteraceae; genus Roseovarius. Next base: position 13,953 of record JAASSQ010000029.1, read on the forward strand.
CCCACCTCGGGCGCGCGCAGGTAACTATAGCCGGGCGCCTCTCCGAAGGCGCCCCACAGCCGGGCCAGGTCGGCCGGCGGCGCCTTGGCCAGCAGGCTCATCCAGCCGCGCCTGTCGGGTGTTTTCGTTTTGTCGGTCATCTAGACACCTTGCGGATTTGTCTAATTTACTATACAACTAGACAAATCATTACGCGCTGACCCCGAGTCGCGCAATCCCCCGAAGCGTGAAGTTTTCATGACATGACCCAGCCGCCTCGCGCCCCCCGCACACCGATCTGGAAATCCATCCACGCCGCGCTGGCCGCCGATATCGCGGGCGAACGCTACGGCCCCGGCGACAAGCTCCCGACCGAGGCCGCCCTGTCGCGCCGCTTCGGGGTCAACCGTCACACGGTGCGCCGGGCGCTGGCGCAACTGGCCGAAGACGGTGTCATTCACGCGCGGCGCGGGGCGGGCGTTTTCGTCACCCAACGGCCCACCGACTACCCGATCGGCCGCCGCGTGCGCTTTCACCAGAACCTGCGCGCCGCGGGCCGGATGCCCGCCAAGGAGGTGCTGTCAATCGAAACCCGCGCCGCCGATCCGCGCGAGGCCGAGGCGCTTGGCCTTGCGCCAGGGGCCACCGTGCACGCCTACGAGGGGCTGTCGCTGGCCGACATGCAACCCGTCGCGCTGTTCCGCAGCGTCTTTCCCGCCGACCGCTTTCCCGACCTGCCCGATGCCCTGCATCGGCTGCAATCGGTAACCGCCGCCCTCGCCGAGCACGGCATCGCCGACTACACCCGCGCCTGGACCCGGCTCAACGCCAAGCTGGCCAGCCCCACGCAGGCGCTGCATCTGCGCCTGCGCGAAGGCGACCCGATCCTGCGCACCGTGGCGGTCAATATCGACCCAAATGGCCAGCCCATCGAATATGGCCGCACCTGGTTTGCCGGCGACCGTGTGACCCTCACCCTGTCCGATCCCTGACGGTCCGGCCCCCGCAAGCCTGTCACGCTGTCGATACAATCCCATCGTATAAGCGCCCAAAACGGCAGACGAGAGCAGACAGATGCCTACCCCCTGGCCCGACATGCGCCTGACCGGCGCCACGATCCTGCGCGACGGCGAAATGCAGACCCGCTCCATCGCCATCGAACAGGGGCGCGTCTCCAAGGGCCCCTTTCCCGAGGTGGACCTGTCGGGCTACCTCGTTCTGCCCGGAATCATCGACCTGCACGGCGATGCGTTCGAGCGCCACACCGCCCCGCGCCCCTCGGCCCCGTTCCCGGCGGATCTCGGGCTTGCGGGCACCGACCGCGACGCTGCCGCCAACGGCGTGACCACCGCCTGGCTGGCGCAAAGCTGGTCCTGGGAAGGCGGCCGGCGCAGCCCGGATTACGCCGAACAGATGCTGGCCGCCCACGCCGCCTACCGGGCCCGCATGAAAACCGACCTGCGCATCCAGATCCGGTGCGAGACCCACACGGTCGATACCGCCGACCGCCTGATCGCGGCCATCAAGCGGCACCGGGTCGGCTACGTGGTCTTCAACAACCACATCGACGGGGCGCTGACCATTTCCCACAGCCGCCCCGAGCAACTGGCGATCTGGGCGCGCGAGGCCGGACGCAGCCCGCGCCAGCACCTGGCCATCGTCGAAGACGCCCGCAAGCAGGCCCGCGCCGTGCCGCGCCACCTGTGCCGGCTGGCCGAAGCCTTCGACGCGATGGGCGTCCGCTATGGCAGCCATGACGATCCCGATGCCGAAACCCGCGAAACCTTCGCCATGATCGGCGCGCGGATCTGCGAATTTCCCACCTCGCATGCCGCAGCCCGGCTGGCCAAGGCGGTCAACGATCCCGTGCTGATGGGGGCGCCCAACGTGGTGCGCGGCGGCTCGCAGGCCGGCAACATCGCGGCCACCGACCTTATCGAGGCCGGCCAATGCGATGCGCTCGTTTCGGATTACTTCTACCCGGCGCTGTCGCGCGCGGCCTTCATGCTTGCCGATCGCGGCATCCTCGACCTGCCCGCCGCCTGGGCGATGATCTCGCACGTCCCGGCCGAGATCATGGGCCTGCCCGACCGTGGCAGCATCGACTATGGCCGTCGCGCCGACCTGGTCGTCGTGAACCCCGCCACCCGCGAGATCGAGGCCACGCTCGTCGCCGGCCGCATCACCCACCTGACCGGCGCCGCCGCGCAACGCTTCCTGTCGATCGGCGGACGGCAGGCGCTGGCCGCGGAATGACTCTTCGCACTTCCGTTACAGATCCGTGACGAAATTGTCATGCACGCCCGCGATGCTCCGGGCATTGTAACTGCCCCAAGCCATTTTCATCACCAAACAGGGGCGGGCCCAGCCGGTCCGCCCCGCATTCGGCCCGTCAGCCGCCGTATTTTTCCAGGAATGCCTCGACGCGCAGCCCGCGAAAATCCTCCAGCGCGGCGCGCAGCCGGGCATGATCCCACTCCCACCACGCCAGCGCGATCAGCCGCTCGGCCAGCGCCTCGGGCAGGCGCTCGCGCACCGGCTTGGCCGGCACACCCGCGACGATCATGTAAGGCGCCACGTCCCGCGTGACCACCGCGCCCGAGGCCACGACCGCGCCATGCCCGACCGTCACCTCCGGCTTGACCTGCGCGTTATGCCCGATCCAGGTGTCGTGCCCGATCGCCGTGCGCCGCGCGCGCCGCGCCGCGAACCACTCCGCATCATCCCCGGCATCCGGCCAATAGCTGGCCGAGCGATACATGAAATGATGCAGGCTCGCCCGGTCCAGCGGATGATCGGTCGCGCCGATGCGCACGAAACTCGCGATATTGGCGAACCGCCCCACATCGGCATTGGCGATGTCGCACATCCGGTCGCAATAGGAATAATCCCCGATCACCGAATGCGCCACCCGGCTGCCGCGCCCGATCTCGGTGAAGGCGCCGAATTCGGCCTGCGTGATCTCGCAATCGGGATGGATCAGCGGCTCCTCCGCGCTCAGCTTCGTCATGTCTCGCGTTCCTTCCGGCAGGACGTTGCGCGCCCCGGTCTTCTTCTTGGCCCAAATACCCCCGCCGGAGGCAACGGCCCGCCCTCAGTGCCCACTGTCATCGGACTGGATCAGCCTGCGGCGCAGCCAGCCTGACACCGTATCCATCAGCACGACCATCAGGATGATGAGCACGATGTAATAGCTCACCTCTTCCCAGTCCTTCTGGGTGATGATCGCCTGCGTCAGCATCAGGCCGATTCCGCCCCCGGTGATCGCCCCGATGATCGTCGCGCTGCGGGTGTTGGATTCAAGATAATACAGAAGCTGGCTCAGCAGGACCGGCGTGATCTGCGGGATCACCCCGAACCGGTAGCGTTGCAGCGGCTTCGCACCGGTCGATTGCACCCCCTCGATCTGCTTTTCGTCCACGTTTTCCAGGGTCTCGGAAAACAGCTTGCCGAAGGTGCCGGCATCGGTCAGCAGGATCGCCAGGCTGCCGGTCAGCGGTCCCGGCCCGAAGGCCCGCGCCAGAATGACCGTCCAGATCAGCGCATCGACCCCGCGCACGAAATCGAACACCCGCCGGACCGCGAAGCGGATACCCATGAAGGGCGAGAAGTTCCGCGCCGCGGCAAAGGCCAGCGGCAAGGCCACCAGCGCCGCGCCACAGGTGCCCAGGAACGCCATCAGGATCGTCTCGAAGATCGCCCAGGCGACCTCGGAATGGCGCCACATGGCATTGTTCCAGAACCCGTCCCACATCGCGGCCAGGTTCGACTTGCCCTCGACCAGCCGCTCCGAGGACACCGCCAGCGACAGCAGCTCGCCCGCCGACTTGCCGTGGAAGGGGCTGTCCAGCGTGAAGAAGAACAGCTCCCAGCCCATGTCGTATTTGAACAGCTCGGCCCGCGTGCGCGTCACCGTCAGCCGCCCGCGCTCCGTGGTCACCGCCAGCCGGTTCTTCGAGGCGTTGATCCAG
>JAASSQ010000030.1 GCA_021767845.1 Roseovarius sp.
ACCACGGCGAACAGCACCAGAAGCGCCACCAGAACCTTGCGGAACTGGCGCAGCGCCTGCGCGCCGGGGCCGAACAGGCCCGACAGGCTGCGCTGATGCACCACCGTCAGCGCCACCGCCAGCGCCGCGATCAGCAGCCCGAAGAGAAAAAGGTTGATCAGAACCCCCGCGGGCGTGCCGCCGCGCGCCAGCCCGTCGGCCAGCGCGTCCCACCGTTCGGGGCCGACCAGCGCGCGGTGCAGGCTGGAATAGGCGAAGCTGAAGGTCATGAACAGCAGCGCGGTCAGCACCACGCCCCCCGCCAGCCGCCCGAGATGCGCCGAGGGCCGCGCCGGGGCGACCAGGGTTTCGTGTGCCTCGTATCCCATGCGCGCCAAGCTAGAGCATCGCGGCGCCGCGGAAAACCGGGTTCGCGCGCGGCCAAGTCGGGCTTGTCCGCGCCTGCCCTGTCACTTAAACCGTTTGCAACAGTTTCCGGGAGGCCCTGATGACCAAGTTCGACAAATCCAAGCTGCCCAGCCGCTACGTGACCGAAGGCCCGCAACGCGCGCCGCACCGGTCCTATTACTACGCGATGGGCATGACCGAGGAGGAGATTCACCAGCCCCTCGTCGGTGTCGCGACCTGCTGGAACGAGGCCGCGCCCTGCAACATCGCGCTCAGCCGTCAGGCGCAGGCCGTCAAGGGCGGCGTGAAAGAGGCGCATGGCAGCCCGCGTGAGTTCACCACCATCACCGTGACCGACGGCATCGCCATGGGCCACGAGGGGATGCGCAGCTCGCTGGCCAGCCGCGAGGCGATCGCCGACACCGTGGAATTGACGATGCGCGGTCATTGCTACGACGCGCTTGTCGGTCTGGCGGGCTGCGACAAGTCGCTGCCGGGCATGATGATGGCGATGGTGCGGCTGAACGTGCCCTCGGTCTTCATCTACGGCGGCTCGATCCTGCCGGGCAAGGCGCCGCAGGTCGATGAAATCCCCGAGGATTTCCGCACCCGCGACCTGACCGTGCAGGACATGTTCGAGGCCGTGGGCCGCCACCAGAACAAGGAGCTGTCGGACAAGGCTCTCGACATGCTGGAACGCGTGGCCTGCCCCTCGGCCGGCGCCTGCGGCGGGCAGTTCACCGCCAACACGATGGCCTGTGTCTCCGAGGCGATCGGTCTGGCGCTGATGAACAGTTCGGGCATGCCTGCGCCCTATGAATCGCGCGATCAATATGCCGAAGCATCGGGCCGCGCGGTGATGGACCTTCTGGACCGCAACATCCGCGCCCGCGACGTGGTGACCCGGCAGAGCCTTGAAAACGCCGCGCGCGTCGTTGCCTGCACCGGCGGGTCCACCAATGCCGGGCTGCACCTTCCCGCCATCGCGCACGAGGCGGGGATCGAATTCTACCTCGACGATGTGTGCGAGATCTTCCGCGACACGCCCTATTTCGTCGATCTGAAACCGGGCGGCACCTATGTCGCCAAGGATCTCTACGATGCGGGCGGCATCCCCGTGGTGATGAAGGAATTGCGCAAGGCCGGGCTGATCCACGAGGATTGTGTCACCGCCTCGGGCCGCTCCATCGGCGAGGAACTCGACCGGATCGAGCGCGAGGCCGACGGCAAGGTGATCTATCCCATCGACGCCCCGATCACCAAGACGGGCGGTGTCGTGGGGCTCAAGGGCAACCTGGCCCCGCAGGGCGCCATCGTGAAGGTGGCGGGCATCGCCGCCGAGAACCAGGTCTTCACCGGCCCCGCGCGCGTCTTCGAATGCGAGGAAGAGGCCTTCGACGCCGTCAAGGCTCGCCAATACGAGGAAGGCGAGGTGATCGTCATCCGTAACGAAGGCCCCGCCGGCGGCCCCGGCATGCGCGAGATGCTGGCCACCACCGCCGCCCTGTCGGGGCAGGGCATGGGCAAGAAGGTCGCGCTGATCACCGATGGGCGCTTTTCCGGCGCGACGCGCGGGTTCTGCGTGGGCCATGTCGGCCCCGAGGCGGCGCATGGCGGCCCGATCGCCCTGATCGAGAACGGCGACATGATCACCATCGACGCGGTCAAGGGCGAGTTGAGCGTGGACCTGTCCGACGCGGAACTGGCCAAGCGCAAGGAAAACTGGGCCGGCCCGCGCGAGACCATCTATGCCACGGGCGCGATCTGGAAATTCGCCAAGCTGGTGGGCGAGACTTACAAGGGTGCCGTGACCCATCCCGGCGGCAAGGCCGAGCGGCATGTCTACATGGACCTCTGACAGCGCGCCGGCCCGGCGGGGTCTTGTCCGCCGGGCCAGCCTGTCGGCCCTGTGTCTGTTGCTCGCCGGGTGCGTGGGCACCGGCATCGGGCCACGGACCGGCGACCCGGTGACCCGCATGTCCTTGTACGGCGGCGAGGTGAACCTCGTCGCGCCGCCGGGCTATTGCATCGACGACTCGCATGTGCGCCGGGGCCGCGATGTCACCGTGGTGCCTCTGGCCACCTGCGAAAGCCTGACGGGGCAGGTGGGGCTGCCGGTGCCCGCCGCCCTGATGACCGTCTCGGTGCTGCCCCGGCAGGGCGGGCAGGCCGCGCCCACCGCCGACAGCATCGCGGCGTCCCTTGCCCCGGTCGAGGCGCTGGAGCGGGCCGACAGCAACGGCGTGGCCTATGTGCGTTTCGCCGATGGCGGGCAAGACGCCTTGCCGGGCGGCGATCCGCGCCACTGGCGCGGCGGCATGATGATCAACGGGCACCTGATCGGCCTGGCCGTCTACGCCCCGCAGGGCAGCGCGCTGGCCGGGGCCGGGGGGCGGCGGCTGATGGCCGATCTGGCCGCCCGCCTGCGCCGCGCCAGCCCGGATTTGCCCGACAGCGTGGCCACCGCGCCGCAGGAGCAGACCGAGGCACGCCCCGGCGGGATGCGCGGGCTTCTGGGTGGATTGTTTCGCGACTCCGGTTAATGCTATGACAACCCATGTGGGCAAAGAGTAAGGGCAGGTCGGGCCGGAATGGGTTTCAAATGATCGAGATGCGTAGCGCCGTGCTGGATTGGCTGCTCTATCGCCGGGGCCTGCGCCGCTGGCGCCGGGTGGCGCGCAAGGCCCCCGATCTGAGTTTCCGGCTCTTACGGCAGGAACGCGCCCGCGCCCGCAACCTGCGGCATTCCTTGAACGAATTGATCTCGGTCGCGGACAACCGGCTGGCCCTGCCGGTGATCGGCTCGAAGGCCTTTCCAAAGCCGCACGGCACCGATTGGGCGTGGCGGCCGTCGCTCTGGACCTATCCGCTGGCCACGCCGGGCCGCTCCACGGTGCAAAGCAAGTCGCAACTGGGCGACGAAGTGACATTGTTTCACGATTGCCAACATTCCGAGCTGACCCTTCGCCAGGTCCGCAACCAGCGCGAGGCCGACCTGGCCCCGTTCGGCCTGCGCATGGACGTGTTCAGCTTCGACGGCTCGTTCCTGTCGCTGGTGCTCGATCTGCCCGAGGGCGCGGTGCAGAACCTGCAGCGGCGCCACCTGATCCGGCTCGACACGATCATCGAGCTGGAAAAGCCGCTCGAGATCTTCGCGCGGCTGAACATCAAGCACGGCCCCAACACCGACCAGATGGTGCGCGAACTGCCATTGCACGAGGACGCGGTGTTCGTGGAGTTCGACCTGGCCTATTCGGGCATCAACGAGAAACGGGTGGAACGCGCCTGGCTGGACCTGATCTTCGAGAACCCGGAAATGAGCCAGGTGACCATCCGCGACCTGACCCTGTGCCGCCACCCCCGCGCCGAGATGTGAGCAAGAGGACCGCATGAGCAAACTGACCCTCACCAAGACACGGCTGATCGAAGGCGTCTGGGAAGGCGTGCTGACCCACGAGGGCAGCGGCAACTACCAGCCCGACATCCAGGTGACCCACCTGCAAGAGGACATCCCCGGCGTCGAGGTCCGCGAACATCCCGACGAGGGGCTGTGGGTGGTGCGCGTGCCGATCCCGGCGGAAAAGATCTCGGACGGGGTGCAGACTTTCCTGATCCGCGACCGCAAGACCGGCGACACGCTGGAAAGCTTCGCGCTGATGTCGGGCGACGCGCTCAGCTACGACATCCGGGCCGAGGTGACGCTGCTGCGCGAAGAACTCGACATGCTCAAGCGCGCCTTTCGCCGGCATTGCCTGGAAACCATGTGACGCCCCGCGCGCTTTGACCTCCGGGGCCGATCAGCCGTCCTTGTTCAGCTTGACGATCGTCGGCTCAGTCTCGGGCGCCAGCTCCTCGAAGTCGAAATTGTCCAGCCGGCGGGCGCGCTTGCCGGCCTTCTCGGCGGAAATCTTGATCTCGCCGATATCCTTGGCCGCCTGGTTGAAATGCCGGTCCAGGTTCTCGACTCGCGTTCCCAGCCGTTCCACATCGGAAAAAAGCAGTCCCAGTTCGCGCCGGATCGCGCCCGCCTGCTCGCGCATCCGCGCATCCTTCAGGATCGCGCGCATGGTGTTCAGCGTGGCCATGCAGGTGGTGGGCGACACGATCCAGACCCGCGCGGCGAACCCCTCGCGCACCAGTTCGGGGAAATTGGCGTGCAACTCGGCATAGACCGCCTCGGAGGGCAGGAACATCAGCGCCCCGTCGGCCGTCTCGCCCTCCAGCAGATACCGTTCCGCGATATCCTTGATGTGCTTGCGCACCGAGTTTCGCAGGAACTTGGCCGCCTCGTTCACCTCCCAGTCGGTGCTGGCGCGGCGCAGCGCCTCGTAGGCTTCCAGCGGGAACTTGCTGTCGATGCAGATCGGGCCAGGCGGGTTGGGCAGGTGGATCAGGCAATCGGCCCGCCGCCCGTTCGACAACGTCGCCTGCAGCGTATAGCTGTCCGACGGCAGCGCCTTGGACACGATGTCGGTCAACTGGATTTCCCCGAACGCCCCGCGCGTCTGCTTGTTCGACAGGATATCCTGCAACGACAGCACGTCGCCCGACAGCTTGGTGATGTTTTCCTGCGCCTTGTCGATCGCGGCCAGCCGTTCCTGCAACTCGCCCAGCGACCGCGCCGTGCGCTGCGCCGAGCCGTGCAGGTTCTCTGTCATGTGGCCCGATACTTCGGACAGGCGCTTCTCCATCAGTTGCAGCATGTGCGACTGCGACGAGGCCTGCGCTTCGGAGACATGGTTCAGTCCGCCGGCCAGTTGCTGTTGCCCCTCGCTCAGCGATTGCACGCTCTGGCCCAACTGGCTGACCTGCCGGGCCAGCGGTTCGGCCAGCCGCGCCGACCGGCCCGCCGCGCGCACCGCCGCGACCAGCAGGATCACGATCAACAGGATCACGCCCATCCCCGCAAGCGCGGCGATGACGACGGGATCGTTCAGGGCATAAGAGGTATCACCGATCTGGATCATGTGCGTCCGAACAGCCGCTCAATATCGGCCAGCTTGAGTTCAACATAGGTGGGGCGGCCGTGGTTGCACTGGCCGGAATGGGGCGTCGCCTCCATCTCGCGCAGCAGCGCGTTCATCTCGTCGGCCTGCAACCGCCGCCCCGTGCGCACCGATCCGTGACAGGCCACGCGGCTCAGGATCGCCTCGATCCGGGCCTGCACGGTGGTGCTGTCGCCCTGATCGGCCAATTCATCCAGGATGTCTCGGATCATCGCCCGCGCATCGCACTGGCCCAGGATCGCCGGGGTTTCGCGCACCGCCACGGCACCGCCGCCGAACGGCTCCACCACCAGCCCCAGCCGCGCCAGATCGTCGGACAGCTCCAGCAGGCGGGCGGCCTCGGCCTCGGACATCTCGACGATCTCGGGGATCAGCAGCGCCTGTGCGGCCACGCCATTGTCCGCCATCTGGCGTTTCAGCTTTTCATAGACCAGCCGCTCATGTGCGGCATGGGCATCGACGATCACCATGCCGTCGGCGGTCTGGGCGACGATGTAATTCTCGTGCAGATGCGCGCGGGCCGCGCCAAGCGGCAGGTCTTGTGGCGCCGGTTCGGCTGTCGGAACCGCATCGGGTTGGTGCGCTGCCTCATCGGTCACCGGCTCGACCCGCGCGCTGTAATCCTGCGCCATCTCGGCAAAGCCGGGGGCCTGCGCCTCGTAAGCGGCGGCGCGTGCCTGTGCCGAGGGGCGGTCCATCTGGTAGATGCGCGCCGGCCCGGCCTGCCCCGCCGGTTCGGGCCGCATCGCCCCCAGCGTCGCGCCCGCCACCGTGGTCGCGGCGCGGTGGCCCGCCCCGGCCAGCGCATGGCGCAGGCCCGACACGATCAGCCCGCGCGCCACGCCCGGATCGCGGAACCGCACCTCGGACTTGGCCGGGTGCACGTTCACGTCCACCAGCACCGGGTCGCAATCGATGAACAGCGCCGCCGCCGGATGCCGGTCGCGGCTCAGCACGTCCATGTAGGCCGCGCGCAGCGCCCCGATCATCATCTTGTCGCGCACCGGGCGGCCATTGACGAACAGGTATTGCGCCACCGCCGAGCCGCGCGAATAGGTGGGCAGCGCGGCATAGCCGGTCATGTGCAGCCCCTCGCGCTCGGCGTCGATCTTCAGGGCGTTCTCGGCGAACTCGGCCCCGAGGATGCGCGCCAGCCGCCCGTGCAGCGCGTCGAACAGGTCGCCGGTCTCGGCGTCGGCGCGGAAGGTCACGCGCCCCTCGCCCCCGTCCGAGACATCGCGAAGGGTAAAGGCCACGAACGGCTCGGCCATGGCCAGCCGCTTGACGATATCGGTGATCGCCTGCGCCTCGGCCCTATCGGTGCGCATGAATTTCAGCCGCGCGGGCGTGGCGTGGAACAGGTCGCGCAGCGTGACGATCGTGCCGCCGTTCAGCGCGGCGGGCTTGACCTTGCCGATCTCGCCGCCGCTGACGGCGATTTCCGCGGCGTCCTGCCCGGCGCAGCGCGACGTGATGGTCAGCCGCCCGACCGCGCCAAGGCTGGGCAGCGCCTCGCCCCGGAACCCGAAGGTATGGATGTTCAGCAGGTCCGATCCGTCGATCTTCGACGTGGCATGCCGCGACAGCGCCAGCGGCAGATCGCCCGGCGCGATCCCGCAGCCGTCATCGCTGACGCGGATCAGCGTCTTGCCGCCATCCGCATAGGCCACCTCGATCCGCCGCGCGCCCGCGTCCAGCGCGTTCTCCACCAGTTCCTTGACCGCCGAGGCCGGGCGCTCCACCACTTCGCCGGCGGCGATCCGGTTTATCGCCGCATCGTCAAGCTGCCGGATGACCGGGCTGGACGGGCTTATATTGGGGTCGGGCTTGTTCATGCCGCAATACCTAGCATGGCTCGCGCCGATTCTGCCAGATCACTGTTGCCGGTTCGTGATGCGGGAGGATGAATTCCTTGCACACGGGTTGGCATGGCGTTGTATTCAATTATGTGAATGCAAAGCCATTGAAAGAGGGAAAGATCATGTTCAGTCGCACCAGCCCGTCCACGGGCCCCGACTCGCCCACCGTCACCGGGTTTCACGACGCGGCCACCGGCTCGATCCAGTATGTCGCGGTGGACGAGGCCACGAAAAAGGCCGCATTGATCGACGTGGTGCTGGATTTCGACCCGGCCTCGGCCACCACCTCGCACGAGTCGGCGCAGGAGATCCTGGATTTCGTCAAGGACCAGGGGCTCCAGGTCGAGTGGATCCTCGACACCCACCCACATGCCGATCACATCATGGCCTCGGCCTGGCTCAAGGAACAACTGGGCGCCCCGGCCGCGATCGGTGCCAAGGTGCGCGAGATCGGCAAGCTGTGGGAAGACCTTTACAACATGCCCGGCGCCTTCGATCCCGACCGCGATTTCGACCGCCTGTTCGAGGATGGCGACAGCTTCAAGCTGGGCAATCTCGACGTGCGGGTGATGCTGTCGCCGGGCCACACGCTCGGGTCGATCACCTATGTCGTGGGCAGCGATGCCGCCTTCGTGCACGACACCTTCATGCATGTGGACGTGGGCACGTCGCGCGCCGACTTCCCCGGCGGTTCGTCCAGCGTGCTGTATGACAGCCTGCAGGCGATCCTGGCGCTGCCCGACGACACGCGCCTCTTCATCGGGCACGATTACCCGCCCGTCGGCGATCGCGAAGACCCGGCATGGGAAGCCACCGTGGCCGATCACAAGGCCAACAACCCCCATGTCGGCGGGGGCGTCAGCCGCGAGGACTACATGGAGATCCGCGACAAGCGCGACGCCACGCTCGGCCTGCCGGACCGGATGCTTCACGCCCTGCAGATGAACCTGCGCGGCGGGCGCCTGCCCGAGCCGGAAGACGACGGGAACAGTTACTTCAAGATCCCCGCAAACCGTTTGTGACACGGAAAGGAAACGCGATGAAAACCGAGAAAATCGGCTCCGCCGAATTCCAGACCTGGACGGTCGAGGAAGTGGCCGAGGCCTGCGACAAGAACGAGATCGTCGTGATCGACGTGCGCACGCCGCAGGAATATATGTTCGAGCATATCGAGGGCGCGCTCCTGCTGCCCATGCCGTTCTTCAACCCCGAGAAACTGCCGGGCCAAAGCGACAAGCCAATCGTTTTCCACTGCGGCTCGGGCGTGCGCTCGGAAAAGGTGGCGCGCGCCGCGATCGAGGCCGGCATCGACCGCATCGCCCACATGGAGGGCGGCATGGCCGCGTGGAAGCAGGCAAACAAGCCCTATATCGGCACCGACATGGCCACCGGCGCGCCCACCCGCGTCAACGGCTGACGCCGCGAACGAAAAAGGCCCGGGCGCGAACGCCCGGGCCGGTTGTCTCGGGGATGATCCGGGGAGGCGTGGATCAGCCCTTCGAGAATTCGGGATAGGCTTCCATCCCCAGCTCGCCCATGTCGAGGCCGTTGATCTCGGTCTCTTCATCGACGCGGATGCCGACCACGGCCTTGAGGATGAACCACACCACCAGGCTCGCCACGAAGGTGAACACACCGTAGGCGATGATGCCCATGATCTGCGTGCCAAGGCTGGCGTCACCGTTGTAGAAGACCACGGCGATGGTGCCCCAGATGCCCGCGAACAGGTGCACCGGGATGGCGCCGACCACGTCGTCGATCTTCAGCTTGTCCAGCAGCGGCACGGTCAGCACCACGATCACGCCCCCGATCGCCCCGATCCAGAGCGCCCCGAAAAGCGTGGGGGCCAGCGGCTCGGCGGTGATCGAAACTAGGCCCGCAAGCGCGCCGTTGAGCACCATGGTCAGGTCCGGCTTCTTGTACATTACCTGCGTCAGGATCAGCGCGGTCACCGCACCGGCCGCGGCGGCCATGTTGGTGTTGGCGAAGATGCGCGACACGTCCGACACGTCACCCACGGTCCCCATGGCCAGCTGCGAGCCGCCATTGAAGCCGAACCAGCCCAGCCACAGGATGAACGTGCCAAGCGTGGCCAGCGCCAGGTTGGAGCCGGGCATCGGGTGAACCTTGCCGTCCTTGTCGTACTTGCCAAGCCGCGGGCCCAGCACGATGGCACCGGCCAGCGCGGCCCAGCCCCCGACCGAGTGCACGACGGTCGAACCGGCGAAGTCCGAGAAACCGGCCTCCGACAACCAGCCGCCGCCCCACTGCCACGAGCCCGAGATCGGGTACATGACGCCGGTCAGCACGACCACGAAGATCAGGAACGGCCACAGCTTGATCCGCTCGGCCAGCGCGCCCGACACGATCGAGGCGGTCGCGGCCACGAAGACCAGCTGGAAGAAGAAGTCCGACCCGACCGAGGCATAATCCAGCGCCGCATCGGCCGCGGCCACGCCCACCGGGTCCAGAACGGTCTGGCCGCCGATGGCGAAATAGCCGTTGAAGTCACCGGGATACATCGTGTTGAAACCGATCAGCCAATACATGATGGCCGCGATCGAGTAGAGCGCGATGTTCTTGGTCATCTGCATCGTGACGTTCTTCGACCGCACGAGGCCGCCTTCCAGCATGGCAAAGCCCGCAGCCATGAAGAAGACGAGGAAGCCCGCCATGCAGAACAGCAGCGTCGTCATGATATAGGGGCCGATCTCGTCGAAGCTCGGCGTCGCGTCCTGCGCCAGTGCCAGCGACGGCAGGGCGGTCAGCGCCGCCGCGACCAGCCCGGTCTTGGTAATGCGTGTCATGTCCATTGTCCTTTCCCCCGCGCGTCTCAAAGCGCGTCTTCGTTGGTTTCGCCGGTGCGCACGCGCACGGCCTGTTGGATGTCGAGAACGAAAATCTTGCCGTCACCGATCTTGCCGGTCCGGGCCGTGTTGGTGATCGCCTCGATCACCTGGTCGACCATCGACGCCGACACCGCGATTTCCAGTTTGACCTTGGGCACGAAGTTCACGGCGTATTCCGCGCCGCGATAGATTTCCGTGTGACCCGATTGCGAGCCGAAGCCCTTGATTTCCGTCACCATCATCCCGCGCACGCCGATTTCGGTCAGCGCCTCGCGGACCTCCTCCAGCTTGAACGGTTTGATTGTCGCAATGATGAGTTTCACTGGTGTCCCTTTCGGTTTCTGCCACCCTGTGCGGTTTGCACCTGCAGAAAAGTCACCCCGGCCCGAATTCGGAAGGAGATTCGGGCGACTCCGGCTCGTAACGGCGGTCAAATTGATCAAAAAATATGCGGAAATTCCAAATTGCACATAAATTACGCATCAATGAAAGGCAGCCGGAGCGCCCGCGGGGGCTCTACTTTTGCCGTCACGCCCTATAGTATGGCCAAAACGGTCAGGCGCCGGGCAGGACATAGATGAGCAATTCAGGTCGCAAGAAACCCCGCCTCGTGGCGGACAAGCGGTATTCCGCGCCGAAAAGGAAGACGGCACAGACGCGCCGCAAACCCGCCACCCGGCGCAAATCGGCTCCGCGCAAACCCGCGCGTCGGCGCAACCCGGTCGTGGCGCTCTTCACCGGGCTGGTCGGCTGGGTTATGCGGATCGTCTGGGGCGTGTCTTGGCGGCTCGGGGCGGTGATCGTGCTGATCGTGGGGCTGTCCGTGGGCTACACCTACACCACGCTGCCCGAGGTCGGGGAATTGCTCGACGGGCGCGCGCGCGGCTCGGTCACGCTGCTGGATCGCAACGGCGATGTGTTCGCGTGGCGCGGCGACCAGTTCGGCGGCGTCGTGACCGCCGATACCGTCTCGCCGCATCTCAAGAACGCGGTGGTCGCGACCGAGGACAAGCGATTCTACTGGCACCCCGGGGTCGATCCCATCGGCATCGCCAGCGCCATCCGCA
The DNA here is from genome assembly GCA_021767845.1 of Roseovarius sp. GTDB lineage: Bacteria > Pseudomonadota > Alphaproteobacteria > Rhodobacterales > Rhodobacteraceae > Roseovarius. Next base: position 11,169 of record JAASSQ010000030.1, read on the forward strand.
TCAACCTCAGCGAGGGGCGCGGCCCGTTTCAGGGGCACGGCGGCTCGACCATCACCCAGCAAACGGCCAAGTTGCTGTGCCTCGGGCGCGAATACGTGAAATCCGAATGGGACAGCGAAAAGGACTACGTGGCCGACTGTCGGCAGACCTCGCTGTGGCGCAAGGCAAAAGAGGCCGTCTACGCGATGGCGATGGAGGCCAAGTATACCAAGGACGAGATCCTCTCGATCTATCTCAACCGCGCCTATCTGGGCGGTGGCGCCTATGGGGCCGAGGCCGCCGCACAACGCTATTTCGGCAAGGGCGCGGCCCAGCTTTCGGTGTCCGAAAGCGCGATGCTGGCCGGCCTGCTGACCGCGCCCTCCACGCTGGCCCCCACCGCCAACCTGGAACGCTCGCAGAACCGCGCCTCGGTCGTTGTGCGGCTGATGCGCGATCAGGATTACATCTCGGCCGCCGAGGCCGCCACCGCGCTTGCCAACCCCGCCGAGCTGAGCGAGGCGGCGGAGAAACAGACCGGCGGCTATTTCGCCGACTGGGTCATGGCCTCGGGGCCGGAGTTTTTCACCCGCGACACCACCGAGGACGTGATCATCCGCACCACGCTGGATCAGCGCATCCAGAAGGCGGCCGAGGACGCGCTCAAGTTCGTGTTCGACGAAAAGGTGCGCGACGGTTCCAAGGCACAGGCCGCGATCGTGGTCATGTCCGCCGACGGCGCGGTGCGCGCGATGGTGGGTGGGCGCGACACCAAGGTGCGCGGCGCCTTCAACCGCGCAACGCAGGCCAACCGCCAGACCGGCTCGGCCTTCAAGCCGTTCGTCTATGCCACGGCGCTTGAACTTGGCTACAGCCACGATTCGACCGTGGTGGACGAACCCTTCTGCCTCGACGTGCCCGGCTCGGGGCGGTGGTGCCCCGAGAACTATACCCGCAAGCATTATGGCCGCGTGACGCTGACCGAGGCGCTGAAGAATTCGCTCAACGTGCCGGCCGTGAAGGTCTCGGAAAGCGTGGGGCGCGATCTTGTCCGCAAGGTGGCCAGCGATTTCGGCATCGAAAGCGACCTGGCCGACGGCCCCGCCCTGGCGCTCGGCGCGTCGGAAAGCACGCTATTGGAGATGACCGGCGCCTATGCCGGCATCCTCAATGGCGGCTCGTCGGTCATGCCCTACGGGCTCAAGGAACTGCGGCTCCTGGGCGACGACGAACCGCTGATGGGCAGCGGCGGCGGGATCGGTGAGCGCGTGATCCAGGAAAACGCCGCGCGCGAGTTGATCTGGATGATGCACCAGGTCGTGCATGGCGGCACCGGCGGGCGCGCGAAACTGCCCGACCGCGAGGCCGCCGGCAAGACCGGAACCACCCAGGCCGCGCGCGACGCCTGGTTCCTGGGCTTCACCGCCGATTACGTCGCCGGGGTCTGGATGGGGTATGACGACAACACACCCCTGACCGGTGTGACCGGCGGCGGCCTGCCAGCCGAGATCTGGCACGAAACCATGGTCCGGGTGCACGAGGGGCTGGAGCCCCACCGCCTGCCGATGCTGCGCCCCGCGCCCAAGCCCGCCCCGTCGCAATCCGTGCCGCGCCGGCAGCGCGACTCGGGCAACGCGATCGAGAATATCCTGCGGGGGATTTTCGGGGGCAACTGAACCGTTCCCCGACCCGTCCGGTCGGCCCGCTCAGCGGGTTTTGTACAAAACGCGGCAAGGGCGGTCCCGGTTTCGTACGAAACCGGGGGGCAAAAGTGTCCTTTCGTACGAAAGGCGCGGGCCTCAGCCGGCCCGCCGCAGATCCTGGATCAGCGCGTCGATATTGCCGCGATTGCGGTCCAGCATCGCGCCGATCTCGGTGCGTTCGCTCAGCCTCAGGCTGACGCCTTCGATGATCATGTCGAAAAACAGGTCCTTGCCCGAGCGATCCGACACCAGGAACCGCACCTCGAAGGGCGACTCGCCGCGCAGGTAGACGGTCGAGGACACCTCGTGCCACGACTTGACCTTGCGCGCGCCTTTCACCTCGATGCGGCCGCCGACGAACTCGTTGAATCTCTTGCCATATTTCCGGGCGATATAGCCGCGGAAGGCTTCGACGAAGGCGCGCATCTGCGCCGCGCTGATCCGCCGTGCATCCGGCCCCAAGGTGGATTGCGCGATGATGTTCACATCGGCGTAGCGGGCAAAGATCCGCTCGAAATCCGCGATCATCCCGCTCACCGGCTTGCCCGAGGCGATCACCCGGTTGATCTCCTTCACGACCTGATCGACAAGCGCCTTGGCCTGCCTGTCGGTCAGGGCCACCCCGGCCCGCGGAAAGGCCGCAACCCCCGCTGCCGCAAGGGAAAACCCGATAAACCCGCGCCGCGTCAGATCATTCGTCATAGGGATCCTCGTAAACCTGGTCATAGGGATCCTCCAGCCCCGTCTCCGGTGCGCCATAGGGATCCTGGTACGCCTCAACATAGGCCCCGTCGCGGCCTTTTCCCAGTTCGAAGCGGCGATTTTGCAGGTAAAGCGATCGTGACTGCGCATAGCTGTCCGCGCTTTCGTAAAGCACCGAGTCGATCGTGTCCGAGAACCGGCCCCTGTCGCTCAGCCGGGCCGAGACCGCCGCCCCCGTGGCGTAATAACTTTCTGGCGTATCAATGACATAGCTCAACGGGTTGGTGAAGACATCCACCACCTTGCCCCAGGCCGACCGCTCGGTCGCCGGCCCCAGCACCGGCAATTCGACATAGGCGCCTTCCCGCACACCCCAGACATAAAGGGTCTCTCCGAAATCGGCCTCGGTCGGTTCGGCCATGCCCATATCGGTCGCCACATCGAAAAACCCGCCCAGCCCCACGGTCGAGTTGACGAGGAACCGGAACGTATCGTTCCCCACCCCGCGCGGGTTGCCTTGCAGGATGTTGTTCACGATCGCGCCCGGCAGAGACAGGTTGAACGCAAACCGCCCAACCATGGTTTCGATGTCGTCGGGCAGGAAGCTGGAATACCCGCGGCTGGCGGGCCGGATAAGCGTCTTGTCCAGCCCGCGATTGAACTCGTGGACCTTCCGATTCGACTTCTCGTAGGGGTCGAATGGCTCGCCCGAGGGGTGCCCCGGACCGGGCGCCGCGCAGGCCGACACGAAAAGCGCCAGCAAAACGGCAGACACGGCGCGCAATCGTCGCCCTTGATGTTTCGAGATGGCAGCAGACAACGGACCCACCCGGCTTGAGATTCGTGCATCCTGAATAACCTATCACATCAGGGAACACAGAAAGAGGCTTGGATCGCCGCGCCACTGTTGCAATCGTGTGACAATCTCCTGTGTCGTGCAATTGCCGTTCGCCGGGCTTTTTTCGTTTTCTTTCGGAATATCTGCCGCTAGCGTCCGCCCGAACCGTGACGGGAGGATCAGACGATGGGCAAATTCGAGACGAAACTGGCGGATCTCGGGGTCGAACTGCCGGAGGCACCGGCCCCCGCGGCGAACTACGTGCCGTATGTGCAGGTGGGTGACATGCTGTATGTGTCGGGCCAGATCTCCAAGGAGGGTGACCGGCTGATCACCGGCAAGCTGGGTGACGACATGGCGACCGCGGCGGGGGCCGAGGCCGCGAAGGTCTGCGCCATCGCGCTGCTGGCGCAGGTCAAGGCCGCCTGCCGGGGTGATCTGGACCGGCTGAAACGGGTGGTCAAGTTGACGGGCTTCGTCAATTCCACCCCCGACTACACCGAGCAGCCGCAGGTCATCAACGGCGCGTCCGATTTCATCGGCGAGGCGCTTGGCGAGACGGGCAAACATTCGCGCTCGGCCGTGTCCGCTGCCGCGCTGCCTTTCGGCGTTGCGGTTGAAATCGAAGGGATTTTCCAGATCGGATGACCGGTCTTCCCGACGATTTCCTGCGCGTGCCCTTGGCGCACAGGGCGTTGCATGACGTGAAGAATGGCCGCCCGGAGAATTCGCGCGCGGCCATTCGCGCGGCGATTGCGGCCGGTTACGGAATCGAGATCGACTTGCAGGCCTCGTCGGATGGGCGGGCCATGGTCTTTCATGACTACGACCTTGCCCGGCTGACCGGGCGGAAAGGCCCCGTGCTGCAACGCGATGCCAGGGAATTGTCGGGTCTCCCCCTGCTCGGCGGTGACGAGGGTATCCCGGCCTTTGACGAGATCCTGCAACTGGTCGCAGGTCGCGTGCCGCTGTTGGTCGAATTGAAAGACCAGCAGGGGCAGATGGGCCGGACCGACGGCACGCTGGAACGCGCGGTGGCGGCTGACCTGCACGGCTATGCGGGCCCCGTGGCGGTCATGTCGTTCAATCCACACATGGTCGCGGCGCTGCGCGATCATGCGCCGGATGTGCCCCGCGGGCTGACGACCGCCGGGTTCCGGCGGATCGGGTGGCCGTTGCTGAAGCGGCCGGTGCGCCACCACCTGCGGCATATACCGGATTACGATACGGTTGGTGCGAGCTTTATCAGCCATGATATCAAGGGCTTGGACATGCCGCGCGTGGCCGAATTGAAGGCGCGGGGCGCGCCGGTCCTGTGCTGGACGGTGCGCGGGCGGAAAGAGGAACGCGCCGCGCGCATGGTGGCCGACAACATCACCTTCGAAGGTTATCTGCCCGACATTCCGTCTTGAACACCGTCGCACGGGCCACAGATTGACGCCGGGAGCCGCAGAGCGAACGGGCATGGCAGAGCAACAGATCGACATCACGGTGCATGACACCCTGTCGCGCATTTCCGCGTCGGACTGGGATGCCTGCGCGTGCCCCGAAGCGGCGGATGGGGGCCGGCCGGTCGATCCGTTCACCACCCACAGGTTTCTCAAGGCGCTCGAGGACAGCCGCTCGGTCGGGGCGGGAACGGGGTGGACTCCATACTACCTGACGGCAGAATGTGACGGACAAGTCATTGGCTGCGCACCGCTTTTCCTGAAATCCCACAGCCAGGGCGAGTATATATTCGACCACAACTGGGCCCACGCCTTTGAGCGCGCCGGGGGCCGGTACTACCCCAAGCTGCAAATCGCGGTGCCGTTCACGCCGGTGACCGGGCGGCGGTTCCTGACGCGGCCGGGATTCGATGGGACAGGGCGCGCCGCGTTGGTGCGGGGCGCTGTGCAACTTGCGGAAAACAATGGTCTTTCCTCATTGCATGTGACGTTCTGCACGGGCGACGAGCTTGACTGGGGCGCGCAGGCGGGCCTGATGCCGCGGCGCACGCAGCAATACCATTGGGTCAACCGCGATTACCGGGATTTCGACGACTTCCTGGCGTCGCTCAGTTCGCGCAAGCGCAAGACGATTCGCAAGGAACGCCGCACGGCGCAGAAATTCGGCGGTGAAATCAATCAGTTGACCGACAACGCGATCCAGCCGTGCCATTGGGACGCGATGTGGGAGTTCTATCAGGATACCGGCGCGCGCAAATGGGGGATGCCGTATCTGACGCGGGCGTTCTTCGAGATCGCGCATGATACCTTGCGCGACGACATCCTTCTGGTCATGGCGGAACGCGACGGGCGGGCCGTGGCGGGGGCGATGAACCTGATCGGACGCGACGCGCTTTATGGCCGATACTGGGGCTGCCGCGAGCATCATCCCTGCCTGCATTTCGAGCTATGTTATTATCAGGCAATGGATTTCTCGATCGCCCACGGCCTGCGCACGGTCGAGGCCGGGGCGCAGGGCGAACACAAGCTGGCGCGCGGTTACTTGCCGACGCCCACCCATTCGCTGCACTGGATCGCGGACCCCGCGTTCCGGGAGGCGATTGGAAAATACCTCGAGGCCGAGCGCGCCGCGGTTGAGGAAGACATTGAAATTCTTACGTCTTTCGGACCGTTCAAGAAATCCCAAGTGGAGGACCACCAGTGACCGAGAAACTCAGCGATACCGCCCGCGACACCACGCTCACCCCGCTCTTGGAGGCGGGCTGGAGCCTGGACGAGACCCGCGATGCCATAAACAAATCGTTCAAGTTCAGTGACTTCACCGAGGCGTTCGGCTTCATGACCCGCGCCGCGATCTGGGCGGAAAAATGGAACCACCACCCCGAATGGTCCAATGTCTACAACACGGTCGAGATCACGCTGACCACGCATGACGTGGGCGGGCTGAGTTCGCTGGACGTGAAACTGGCCCGCAAACTGGACCTGCTGGCCGGAAACGGCTGAGTTTCGTACGAAATTGCAACTTTGCAGGCGGGTTTCGTACCAAATCCGGGCACGCCGCCGAAAGTTTCGTACAAAACCGGCCCGTCCGGCCCGATGCGACCACGGCTCCCGCACAAGAAAATGCCCGGCCGCCACGGGTGCGGCCGGGCAAAACTCGGGTCCGGCCAAGGGTGGGCCGACCGATTACATCTCGGCCAGAAGCGCCTCGCCCGCCGACACCTCGCAGGCGCCGGGATTGTCCTCGACATGCAGCAGCGTGACGGTGCCGTCCTCGACCAGCATCGCATAGCGCTTGGACCGCGCGACAAGGCCCACGGGCGGGGCGGTGAAATCCATGCCGATCGCCTTGGTAAGGTTTGATTCAGGATCTCCGAGCATGGTGATGCCCGCGTCCGCCGCGCCGGTCTCCTTGCCCCAGGCTCCCATCACGAAAGGATCGTTGACAGAAATGCAGATGATCTCGTCCACGCCCTTGGCGTCGAACTGGTCCTTGGTGCGCACGAAGCTGGGTACATGCGCCGAATGGCA